>JACSRR010000168.1 GCA_014879635.1 Ignavibacteriaceae bacterium
TCCGTCGTCGGCAGCGTCAGATGTGTATAAGAGACAGATTCTGATTGCCACAGTTTTAACACTGTTTTCGCTTTCTTGTTCCGGTGAAGAAGGTGAAGATGTAACGGTTCAATTCAGAGTTACCACAATTCCGGGTATGAGAGCGGATAAAATTTATATATCCGGTAACCATTCTCAACTCGGCGATTGGGCTCCTAATATAGTTAAAATGAACAAAATTAATGATTCTTTGTGGGAGAAGTCGATTACCGTTAAAAGAGGGTTTGAGCTTCGCTACAAATTTACGGGAGGAACCTGGCTTCAAGAAGCAGCCGATACTACCGGTAATATATATGACGACTTCAGAGTTAAGGTTTTAAACGACACTGTTTTGAACTTTTCCCTTCAAAGATGGTTAACCGAAGTAAAAGAGGGAATGTTTATTATTAACAATTCTACTTTTAACAACATATATCGAACTGTTTATCTCTTTGACGATTGGAAATACTCGCCTAACTTTTACGAAGGCTGGCAATTACCCGGTTTTAATGACTCTTCTTGGCAAATTACCGTTACTTCTTTTTATCAAAGCTACCGGCAAGATATTGAGTGGAAAGGGAGGGGTTATTTCAGATTTGGGCTGTATGTAGATTCTACTTTGTTTAATACTCCTTTAGCGGTTAGAATGAATCATCTCGGGGCTTCCAAGCTATATTTTAACGGCGAGTTAGTTGAAGAATACGGTAAAACCGGTACATCTGCTGATGATTATATTCCTCAAGATAACCGTGATTGGCGTTTTATAATTTTAAAAGATACAGCGTATCAAACAATTGCGGTTGAATTCGTAAACTATGAAAAAGAGGATTATCAAAAAATTGGATTCTCGCCGGGCTTTTCCGTTGTTTTGGGAGAAATTAATTCGATTTTTGTTCGTATTAGGCAAAATACAGCCGAAATTTACACGCTTCAAATGATTTTTACTTCCACACCTCTTATTTTAGCATTTCTGCACCTGTTTTTGTTTATTTTTTACCCAAAAGGTATTGAAAACTTATACAATTTTTTCTGTCTGATTTCAGTTGCGGGTATAAGTTTTTTTACTATTCAAAGAATGCTATCTACTGAACCGGGTGAAATAATCCTCTTTTACCGGTTGGGTAATTTTTTTACAATTTCAGCAATCTATTCAGGCTTTTTAATTAACCGTGCTTTAGTAAGCGATGATATTTCAAAGAGAATCTACTTCTATACTGTTTTTGCGATATTATTGGTGATTTTTGGCTGGAATCAACCGGTTAGTGATTGGTTTTTAGCAGGTGTTTTCCTCTTTTTTGGCTTAATGGTTTTTGAAGTAGTTTATATTATCGTTAAGTCAAAAACCATAAGAACTAAAGGAAATTGGTTTATAGGTAGCGGAATTTTTATTGCATCAATTTTTATACTCCTGCAATTATTAATTGATTTGGGCATTATTCCTAATCTTTTGCAATTTGAATTTTATTATGCTTTTGCGGTGCTATCGTTTGTGATTTCTATGTCGCTCTTTTTATCCTATAATTTCGCAAACACGAGCAAAAAACTTGAAATGCAGCTTGAAACTGTAAAAATTCTCTCAGAAGAGAAACTGCTTCAACAAAAAATTGCAGCCGAAAAAGACTTTGAAGCTAAACTCTTAGAAGCTGAAAATCTTAAAAAGACTAAAGAACTTGAGGATGCAAAAGAACTTCAACTTTTGATGCTGCCGGATAAAATGCCGGATTCAAATATTTTCAACTTTAAACCGGTTATGATTACCGCTAGCGAAGTTGGAGGTGATTATTATGACTGGATTAAAACCGGCGATAACAAAGATTTAATTGCTTTTGGTGACGCCACTGACCATGGTTTGAAAGCCGGTATTGTTGTAACCGCCGTTAAAAGTCTTTTTTACGCTGTGAATCCCGATTCTCCGCTGCACGATATTTTAGGGGTTATCAATTTGGCTCTCAAAAAAATGCGGCTCTCAAAAATGACTATGGGTATGCACCTTCTTTTATTAGAAAATGATAAGGTTTCTGTTTCAACTGCCGGTATGCCACCCTTTTTGATTTTTAGAAGTAAATCAGCCTCTGTTGATGAAATTATCACTAAAAGTATGCCGCTTGGTGCTTTCGCCTCTTTTAAGTACTCAACCGCTACTTATGAAATTGAAAAAGACGATATAATCTTACTGTTTACCGACGGACTCTCCGAGCTTTTTAATCCAAATTTGGAGCTTTTCGGAACTCCGCATGTTAAAGAGTTTTTGCTTGCAAATCACGGTCTTAATTGTGAAGAGTTTATTGAAAAAATGAAAGTCGAAATTAGTCTGTGGCGTCAAGATGAACCATTAAGAGATGATATTTCTGTACTTTACATCAAAAAAAACGGATGAAAAACCATATCAATTTAATGTGATGTTGCTCTTTTTAATAAATTAGCAATAATTATTCAAGGGTAGAGTGTTGATTTTAATAAGAATTTATTCTCGATAAAAGACTTGTACCTTCTTTTTTTGAATGGTTATACAATAAATCACAAATTAAATTTATCTTTCAGTTAGAATTTTGGAATTTATTTCTATAATTGAAATGTTAATAGAATATTTAAATGATAATAAGGATATAAATTGGACGATAAAATTAAACTTCTCGAAACTTTTGAAAATCATTTTCCCGAAAGAGATTTCACAATATTACACACTTGTCACGAATTTACTTCGCTATGTCCAAAAACGGGGCATCCTGATTTTGCAGTTATAGATTTTGAATATATACCTGAATTGTTGTGTGTTGAGCTTAAATCTCTGAAAATTTATCTTCAATCATTTCGAAATGACGGAATTTTCTACGAGCACATCACAAATAAAATACTTAACGATTTAGTAGCTGCAACACAGCCTCGTTATTTTAAAATTCAGGCAAAATTTGGTGTAAGAGGCGGTATCTCTTCAATAATTACGGTTGAACATTTTAAAGAGGGATACCGGAAATAAAATGGATGAATCCGGCAATTCTAAAGCTAATTTCGCTAAAGAACTAAAGAGCAAGCGGGAATCAATTTTTCTGCCCGAACGAGTTAAACTCAACGGGCTTTCAGCCTCCTTTGAATTTTCTTTATTTGTTGAAGAACTTGTTAAGGATATTGCGGGCAATGAATTAAATAATTGCGTTTTAGTTTCTGCGGGTAGTTTTAGCAGGCGTGAACTTTCCCCATTTTCTGATATTGATTTAATGTTTGTTGTTGAAAACGAGAAATCTGCTAAAGATGAGATCTCTAATTTTATTAACACGGCGTGGGAACATAATATTGAAATTTCGCACACCGTTAGAGAGATTTCCGATATTTCGAAATTTTTAATTGATGACCTCCATACTTTCACCCAATTTTTTGAAACCCGATATTTAACCGGTAATAAACAAATTTACGATGATTGGAATAATGAACTGCTCGGTTCTTTAAGCCCCGAAGTAAAACAAAAGCTTTTTAACGAATTAATTGAAGATTCAAACTACCGTTATTCAAAATACGGTAATTCGCCAAAAATTATAGAACCAAATCTAAAATTTGCCTGCGGTGGCCTAAGAGATTTTCAATTGATTGAGTGGATTTACATTTTAGTTCACGGTAAACTTCTTACCGACGAAAATTCAAAAACTCAAGCAGAAAGTTTTATTGAGTTGATCAAATGCGATTCAGAGAATTACAGCAGGGATTTCGAAAAATTAGGAAACAGCTACAAGTTTTTAATCTCTATCAGAAACTTACTTCATATTATAAACAACAAAAAAGTTGACCGGCTTGAATTTCAGGAGCAGATTAAAGTAGCTAATATTTTTGGATACGGTGATCAAGGTTATCGTATTTTAATGAAAGATTATTTTGAGTCTTCAGGCTCAGTTTACCGCAGCTTGCGAACTTTAATAAAATTAAATAGAAGGATTCTTTTTAATCGCCCGCCCGATACAATGGCAATTCACATTGATTCTGATTTTATGGTTTTAGACGAGTTGGTAATTTACAAGCACAAAACCAATTTATCTTTCTCCGTTATGATGAAAGCTTTTTATTATCGTGCTTTGTACAATGCTCATTTTGATGATTCTTTGAGAGCCTTGATAATAGACAGCATTGAATTTGTAGAGGTTGATAACTGGTCTGAAACGGTTTACTGGTTTAGAAAGTTACTTAATCTGAAAAATTCGGTCGGTAAAACGCTTTGGATTATGAATGAACTCGGCGTATTAAGCGAATTTATTCCTGAGTTTGGAGAACTTAACGGCTTTATTCAACACGGTGTTTATCATTCTTATTCAGCAGATGAACACACTTTAATTGCAATCAGTAACCTTGAAAAACTTAACGAAGATAAATCGATTCTTGGCAGGATATTTAACAAAATTAAAAACCGCGAAATAATTTACCTCGCTATTCTATTTCACGATATTGCCAAACCTATTGATATTGACGGACATGAGATATTGGGAGCAGAGTTAGTAGATACATTTTTAAGAAGTCTCGGTTTCCCTCTAACTGATGTAGTTTCTATCAAAATGTTAATTAGAAACCATTTACTAATGGCTCAAACTGCTTTCAGAAGGGATTTGAACTCGCCGGAAACATTAGATAAATTTGCATCGCACTTTCAAACGGTTGAAGAGTTAGATTTGCTTTATTTGCTCACTTATGCCGATATGTCTGCGGTAAATCCAGCCCTTTGGACAAATTGGAAAAGCGATCTTTTAGCCGAACTTCACAAAAAAACATACAATATGATTGAGGAGAAACGGTCAGGTGAAGAGCTCTTGCTCGAAAATCTTATTTTTAACCCAGGAAACATTGTTAATGAATCAAATAATTTGTTAGAAACGGTTGTTAAAGAACATTTTGAATCTATAAATGATGTTTCTTACACTAATTATTTTACGGATAAAGAGATTGCAACCCACATTGAAGAGATTCTTAAAGCTAAACAAATTTCTGTACTCTTCAAAAAGCAAGAGCATTTTACAACTGTTACAATTATCACTTACGACGCTCTTTCTCTTCTTTCCCGTTTGTGCGGTGTATTTTTAGTAAATGATGTTAATATTCACGATGCCAAAATTTTCACGCGCAAAGACCATATTGTTATCGATAGTTTTAATGTAACCGAGTTTCAAACTCATTTGCCCCTTGATGAAGGTAGATACGAAAAATTAAAGATGGATTTTGAACTTATGATTGAGGGGATGCTTCAAATTAATAAAGAAATCAGGAAGTTAAAAAACAAGTGGTGGCGTATTGAACAGAAATTTTTCAAAAAACCGGGTAAAATTTCTATAAAGTTTGAGAATACTGACCGTTATACTATCATTGACATTCATTCTCCCGATAGACTCGGTTTTTTATACACTGTTACTGATACGCTAAATGAATTGGGAATTGAGATCTATTTCGCAAAAATTTCCACTTATGGCGATGAAATTGTAGATTCGTTCTATGTTCTTGATTCATTAGATAACAAGATTAACGAAAATTATCATCACTTTGTTGAAAGCCAATTAAAGAAAGCCATAGAAAGTCTTTTTTGATTAAGTTTGATTTGTTTGAAACAAAATGAATACAACAGTATTTAGTATTTTATTGCAATTCTGTTAAAATCTCTATCACTGAAAATTAAACACTCTTCATTTTTATTTTTATCCCTTAATGTTATAAGAGTTTACAGTGATTAAATTGTAGAGACGCATAATTATGCGTCCCTACAAACTTTCCTGTTATTTTACCACTTTGTAAACAGAATCGAGCAGTGTACCGTCAACCCACTTTACAACAGCAACTACATGCTCTTTATCAAGGGTAGGTTTAGTAGGTTTACCACCGCAAATTTCATCCGTTTCTTTTTGAATATCACGAATATCACGAATAGGAAGACCTTTATCTTTAACCGCATCAAGCAAATCTTGCCTTAACGGATTAATAGCAATTCCTCTCTCGGTAACAATAACATCAATCATTTCGCCGGGAGCACACAGAGTAGTAACTTCGTCAACAATAACTGGAATTCTATCTCTGAATGTAGGAATAGCCAGAATGCTGCACTTAGCAAACAAGCAGTTTTGCCAACCGCCTATTCCGTGAAGTAATAATCCGTCAGAGTGTGATACTACATTTGCGTTAAAATTAACATCTACTTCGGTAGCACCTAAAACAACGGCGTCAATAATTGAAGCAAAGTTTCCTTTACCGTGATAATTATAACTTGTGAAAGGAGAAGTCATAATATGATTTGGATTAACTCCCATTGACCTTACACCATGTAAATCAAATGTTTGTCCGTCAAGAATGTAACCTGTTAAGCCTTCTTCAAGCATTTCTACAAGGTATTTTGTACTTCCGCCTCTGATAAAGGATGCTTTAATATTAAGAGCTTTCATTCTCTCTTTAAGAAACATCGCAAAAGCTAATGCAGTGCCACCTGCGCCCGCTTGAAAAGAAAACCCGTCTTTGAGTATTCCGGCTGATTCTATAAATTTGGCTACTAATTCAGCAATTAGCAAACGGTCAGGGCTTTTAGTAATTTCAGTTGTTCCTGAAACAATTTTTGAAGAATCACCCAATGATTCAATCACTACAACAGAATCTACATTGTTACCCTGAATTTGCCAAGGAACGCATGGGAACGGCACAAGATTATCGGTTACAACAATAACATTATCTGCGTATTCAGAGTCTGCAAGGGCAAAACCCAGCCCGCCACAGGCAGCTTTTCCGGTTAACCCGTTAGCATTTCCGAACGGGTCAGCCGTAGGGGCAGCAATAACTGCAATATCTATGTGAACTTCGCCGTCTTGAACTGATTGGTATCTACCTCCGTGACTTCTAAGCACACCCATTCCGCTCATTTTACCGTAAGAGGTAAATTCACCCAAAGGACCGTTCATACTGCCCTCAATGTGGTGTATTGTGCCGTCTTCAAGATATTTAATAAGGTGTGAGTGGCAAGGAAAAGAAGCACTCGGGAACCATCTAACACCTTTGATACCAAGTTCGTGAACAATATCAAACATGTAATTTGTTAATAAGTCGCCGTTTCTTAAATGATGATGTGTAGATATAGTTACGCCGTCTTTAATACCTGCTTTAATCAAGGCATCTTTGAGTGAAGGGAGAATTTTATTTCCGTCTGCGGGATAAGAAGCTGCGGTTGTTACCTTTGGTTTGGCTTTATTTTTTTGAGGAATATAAGCTCCAACGCCGGCATAAGGCATTTCTAGTTGACCGTTTACATGAGTTGGGACAGATCTACCGGCTTTATTTAACAGCATTTTCATAATTCTCTCTCCAATTTTCATCTATCAAATTATTTAATAAAGCTAATTCAATCACTCTTAAAGCACGCTTAACCACAGGCGGGTCAATCATTTTAGAGCCTATTGAAATTACGCTACTGCCTCTTTTCTGTGCCTCGTCAAAAGCAACTACAATTTTAGATGCCTTTTGAATCTCGTCTTGAGTTGGAGCAAAAGCAGCATGAATGGGTTCTATTTGTCTTGGATGGATACATCCTTTCCCTTCAAACCCGAGAGATTTTGCCTCTAATACACTTTGTGTAAGTGCATTCATATCGGCAACATCTGAAAATACGGAATCAATTGCTTGAATTCCTGCTGATTTAGCTGCATTAATTACCACAGAACGGGCGTAAAAACTTTCTGTTCCCGTTTGTGTTCTTGCAGTTCCTATATCTGCGGTATAATCTTCAAGCCCAATAGTTAATGCACACACATAAGGGGAAGCTGATGCAATTTTATATGCATTTTCAACTCCTTTAGCTGACTCAATTATCGGCATGATGTATATTGGATTGCTCAGGCGGTGTAACTTTTTAATTTCGAAAATTTCATCGCCTACAAGTTTAACCTGCTCATCACTCTCGCATTTTGGAAGTAGAATAACATGAACATTTTCGGGAATTACAAATTGCAAATCTTTAATACCCATCGGAAGTTGGTTTATTCTTACCATCCGTTCACACCCGTAAAAATTTACCGACCTTAAAGCATTTTTTACAAGGAACCTGGCTTGTTCTTTCTCTTGGGGTGATACACTATCTTCTAAATCTAAAATTATACCGTCAGGTTTATGTAACCCGGCATTCAAAAAGAATTTGGGTTCGTTACCCGGCAAATATAAACGGCTTCTTCTTAACCTGTTTTTTGAAGTTGTAGAAGAAAAATCTTCTGATTGTGTAGTTTGAAAAATATTATGGTTTTGAAAACCTTCCGAAACTGCAGCATCAAAGCGGGCTGCAATAACAAAAGGTAAAGCCCCGCTATCTTCAAACAAGATATTAGCGTTTTTAATCTTAGCATTTGCACAAAGTTTTAGAATAAATTCACGATTTTGCTTTCCGTACAGAGCTTCAACTTTACTCTTTGACTCTATATTTATTCCGCCCTTTGCGGTTAATTCTATTTCAAAATAGCAATCTGACCTAACAGAAGTACCCCGCTTTCCTGACGAAAGATTATTGTGGGTTGACATATTTACTCCGTTAAATAGTTAGTCCGGACATAAATTCACGGGCAGACATTTTATCGCAATTGAACACAAGATTCTTAATTTCTTCTCTTTTTTCTGCTGTAAACAACTCTTTAGTTAAGCCTTCAAATTTGTTATCAAGGTCTTCTTGAGTCATTGGTTCTCTCGGGTCACCTTTCGGATACTCAAGATATTCCGAAAACTCTCTACCGTCTTTTGTTCTCACAACAACTTTAGAGGGTTGTTTTGCAGGGAACATATTTTCAAATTCGATAGATGCTTCGCCTTTAATTTTGTCTATGACTTCCCAAATTGCGGGGTCATTGAGTTTTTCATCGCTAAAAGAAGCAGTTGTAATTTTGTGGTCAACTAATGCAGCCGCAATACAATAAGGGAGAGAGTGATCTGCTGTTTCTCTTGAAGCAGGGCGGTATTTGTGTTTGTCAAAAAGAATATCGCATGCTCTTGCAATTGTTGTAACAATAACCTCGTCAATCATATCGTAGCTAATGTTGTTGTTTACAACAGATTTTAAGGTTGCTGTTATATGAGTATGAGTGAGAGCCTCGGTTGGGAAGGCTTTCATTGAGCATTCCATAATTTTGTATTTTTCACCGAGCCCGCCTATGAGTTTATCTAAATCCCAATCGGGACCGAAAACTTGCATAAATCCTTCTTTGCCTTCAAAAACTGCTTCGGTACCGCTGTAACCTTCTCTTGCTAATAGAGCTGCAAAAACTCCCGTAGAAGCTGCCATTGGATCAACAGTATTTTTCATCATAGTAAGTTTTCCGGCAGTTGGGCAACCGATAGTATGGTTGTGGCATCCGTTTATTCCGATAGCATTCACCATTTGGTCAACTGTTAAGCCGAGAATTTTGCCGGCAACAATTGGTGAAACAAATTGTGTTAGTGTAGCGTGATGCCATTTTCTTTCTCTTACGCCTGGTTTTGCAAATTCGCACAATCTTTGTTCAAATTCATAAGCTAAAACAATTGCTACAATAACATCTTTCATTGATGCATCTACAAGCTCAGCGGGTGAAATTGCTGCGGGAATAATATCCGACGGGTGTGAAGGGTCTTCTTTCCAATATATATCATTATAATCTAACGATCTAATCATTAGCGAGTTTAAAAGAGCCGAATTTACTGCGGGAATTTTTTCTCCCGTACCAATAACGGTAGATTCCGGCGTGCCGCCCATTGAAGTTATAACCTTACGCATCATTTTCACATCTCTTGTTTCAAGAGCGCCATAAGCACAAGCAATTGAATCGTATAAATAGCGTTTTACTTCGTGAATTACCTCTTTAGGCAAATCTTCATATTTTAGATTGACTGCAAATTCTGAAATTATTCTTGATATGCTTTTTTCCATTTCTTAACCTTTATTTTTCGCAATTGAATTTTTGACCCAGTTCTCTAATCCGCCTGCCATTATAATAGTTTGTGCTGCGGGACTGACCGGGTTGAATTTATATTCAACACCCGAGTATGAAAGTGTTGAAGTTCTGAAATCAACTTTAGCAATTACACCTGTTTTAACCGATAAACCTTTATTTTGCTCATTATTTTTGAGCATATTAATAAATTCAGGTTGCTCTATAACTAAAAAACCGTTGTTGATTGCATTTCGCTTATATGTTTCGTTAACTGAACCGGCAATAACCATTTTTATTCCGCGGTACTTTAGAGCGGTTGCGGCTTGTTCTCGTGAACTACCGGTGCCAAAGTTAAATCCGCCTGCTAAAATGTCCCCTTCTTTTACAATTTTACCAAATTCGGGGTCATAGTTTTCCATAACTACGCTTGCTTGCTGTTCGGGGGTAAAATCGTCATTATATGTGTATTTACCTGGGTATATACCGTCAGTATTAAGATTATCTTGATTACAGAAGATAATTTCGCCTTCGGCAACGGGTGTGAAACCTTCAACAATTTTTACCGGTTCTTGATTGGTTTTATCAATTTGATTTAATGATAAACTCCAATTAATACTGCCGTTACTTCCGTTAAAGTTAAAATCGATAAATCCTTTTATTGCCGAATAAGCTACAACAGCCGGCGAAGCAAGATATGCAAATGCCGAAGGACTTCCCATTCTCCCTTTGAAATTACGGTTAGTTGCAGATATTCCGGTTTCTCCGTCTTCAAGTAAACCTGTTCCTAATCCGATACACGGTCCGCAACCGGGCGGGAGCGGAATTGCACCCGAATCAAGTAAATCTTGCCAATATCCTTCACTTTCGCATAATTCTTGTACTTCTTTAGAAGCAGCAGCTACATAAAACTTAACTCCGGGCGCAATTTTGTTTCCTTTGAGAACTTTGGCAGCTTCAACTATATCTTCGTATCTGCTATTTACGCATGAAACCAAATACGCTTTGTCAATTTTTACATGCTTTAATTCGCTAACCGGTTTATATACTTTTACTGTATTAGGACCACTTACACAAGGTACAACGCCTGATAAATTAACTTTAATTTCTTTCGAATAGTGGGCGTTTGAATCTGCTTTTAAACTATCTAATGAACTTAATAAACTCTCAAGTTTCTGAGTGTTTAATCTCGGATGTTTTCCGTTATTGAGAGAATCAGAATTTACACCCTCTAAGCCACGATTTTCAACAAAAGTAATTCTATTTTTTAGCCAATTTATTGTTACATCGTCAACGGGGAAAATACCTGCTAAGGCACCCCACTCAGTGGTCATATTTGCAATGCTCAATCTTTGGTCAACCGTTAAATATTTGACGGCACTACCCGTAAATTCAACGGCACAATTCAGTACTTCGTCATGATTAAAAAAGCCGCAAAGAGCAATAATTAAATCTTTGCCGGTAACTCCGGGATTAAATTCGCCTTCTAAAATAACTTTAACAACGGGCGGAATCTGCCACCATGTTTTTCCGGTAGCCCAAATAGCAGCTGCATCTGTTCTAACAACGGGAGTACCCAGGCATCCAAGACCACCGTACATATTAGAATGGCTATCGGAAGCAACAACCATTGTACCGGGAAAAGCATAACCTTCTTCGCACATAATTTGATGCCCTATCCCTCTACCGGCAGGGTAAAAATCAGCACCGTTCTCTGTAATAAACTTTTGAATATTAGCGTATTTTTGGAGGTTTTTTTCGCTCGTATCTTGAATGTTGTGGTCTAACGCTGAAACAACTTGATGAGGATTGTGAAATTTTGTGGCACCAATTTCCTTGAATTTTGGGATAACGGCGCCGGTGTTATCATGGGTCATAACATAAGCGGGTGTAATCATTACAAAGTCGCCACTTTGCACAATTTTACCCTCTTCTATACCCGTTGAATGAAGTTGAACAATTTTTTCAACTAAATTTTGTGGCATAAAAACCTCAGGCTTTAAATGGGTCGAAACTTACGAAATCGGCATGATGAACAATAATTGATTCAACCGTTCTAATACCGAGGTCACCTTCTTTAGAGTGAGTTGCTATAATGTGCTGTATTTCAGGAGAAATTCCGAATCTATCGGCAATAGAAAGCCCGCTAAAAGGGTGCCTTACTAATTTACCGGCGTGTGAGGTTGAAAGTTTTCCGTCAACCATTTCGTATTCAAGTAACTTACCTACATCAATTAATATTGCGCCCGATATAACAGTATCCATATCAATCTTAATTGAGTTACCAAAGTTATTTTTCATAATTTTAGCAATTTCAATACTCAATTGTACTGCTGTTCTTTTATGATTCATAAAAGTTACATTACAATTTTTAATCAGGAGTGAAAAGGGGATAACTTCAAGGTCTTCAGGGGAGAGAACACTATTTTCAATTGCATAAATCCAGCATTGAAGTGTTTTTTCTCTGAGTTCTTCATTTTCGATTAATTGAATTTCGGGCCATATTTTAATTACTTTATCTCTTAATTCCATTTTGTATTCCGTTTAATTTTGTAGTTATTAATAATAAATTATCAAAAGCGGGAATATAATTTCTCAAAAGAAAAAAGATATTCCCGCAAAAGTATAAAATTGCAACAATAGGAGGATACCTGCTATTGCAAGATCAGTAAGTGCTAAACCTGTAATAATATAGCAAAAACCGTGCCTAAATTTTAGACGCTATAGCTTCAGCCATTTCAAGGGTTTTAGTGTTACCGCCCATATCGTAAGTTTTAGCATTACCTTCTGCAATAACTGCTGCAACGGCGTTTTCTATCTTATCAGCCAGCTCGTTTTCACCAAGCCATTGAAGCATCATTTTTGCAGCTAGAATTGTTGCTATTGGGTTAACTTTATATTGTCCGAAATATTTTGGAGCAGAGCCGTGAGTTGGTTCAAATACTGCTAATTTTTTGCCGATGTTACCCGAACATCCGAAACCTAAACCACCAACCATTTGTGCACAAAGGTCAGAAATAATATCTCCAAACAAGTTTGGTGCCACTAATACATCGTAATTAAACGGATTTTTAAGCAACCACATAGTCATTGCATCAATGTTTGCATCATCCATTTCAATGCCGGGGTAATCTTTGTGAACATCTTTTGCGATATCAAGGAACATACCGTCTGTTGCTCTTACAACATTTGCTTTGTGAACAACTGTAACTTTCTTGCGATTGTTTAATTTTGCAAATTCAAATGCCTCTCTAATTATTCTTTCAGAGCCTTTTTTGGTGTTAATTTTACAGGTAATTGCGTATTCGTCAAGCATTAAATCTTTGAAAACACCGAAAGGTTTAGATAGCTGTTGTAAAACATCGCGTAATTGAGCAGGAACCGGAGCAAATTCAACACCTGCGTAAAGATCTTCGGTATTCTCTCTAAAGACAACTAAATCGATATTTTCTTTGTAATTAAGCGCATTACCCGGATAAGCTTTGCATGGACGCAAACAAACATAGAGGTCAAACAATTGTCTCATTCTAACTATAGGAGAGCGGTAAACTAATCCTGTAGATCTGAGTGAATCGTTAAGTTCTGCTTCTGCATCTTTTTTCGGTTTAGAGGTAATAGCTCCAAACATAGCCGCGTCAACATTTTTTAACAATTCGATAGTTCTTTCCGGGAGAGCATCACCCTCGTTGCACCAAAACTCCCATCCAATATCACCGTGAATATATTCTGCATCAAATCCAACTTTATCAAGCACAATTTTAGCTGCTTCTAATACTTCAATTCCGATACCGTCACCCGGTAACCACGCTATTTTATATTTTGACATCTTTTTAGTCTCCGTTTTTTTATTTTACATGTTATAAAAATTAAAATGGTATAAAGATTTCCGGTCTATTAATTCCCGGAAATTAATAAATTCGACTATGAAAACTAAATAAAGAATAAATATAAAAGAAGAAAAATCGGAATAATGTTGCTAAAAATCGTACGAAACAATTCTTTAAGTGAAAGAATTAACCGGTCACAAAAAATTATATAACTGCAGGGAGATAAGAGTTCAAGCTGCGGGGGTTTAATCCCGACCCGGTTAGGATTGTGGTTAATGTTGTCAACATAAGGATTTCTAATTTGGCTAATTAAATGTATCGGTTATTGAGTGAAGTAGAATTCTCACGAGGCTTGTTAAATGTTGTATAATGATATGTTACAACAATACTTTTGCTTGCCCCATTAATTGCAACTCAGCTCTATCCCGCCCTCGTCGGGTAATGGGGTTCAGGGTAGATTTTGTATTTATGAGTTGATTTTTCTTAAGTTGACTGCATTAAGGATAGGTTAAATTCAAAATACGGTTGGCACAAACAAAAAGAAAATTTTATCTCATGATTGTTGAACTATATAGAAATACACCCTGAGTGCTCCCGTCAATAAAATTGTAGTGCTTCTCTACAATCTAATCAACGGTTAATCAAAGTCCGGCTCAACTTTGTATTCTCCTATTGCTGCAATTTTTATATCCAAAGCACCCAAAATTTTGAACAGCGTATCTATTTGAAAAGTAGATTTACCGTGCTCAATATCGTAGATTGCTGTTTTTCCGGCGCCGCTAATCAAGGCTAACTCTTCTCTACTCATCCCCTTCATTTTCCTGTAATATTTGATTACGCGTGCAAAATCTGCTGCACCAAATATACCGTTAAAATGAATTGCCATAAAATTCTCGCAGATATTAATTAATAAATGGCTGAAATATAATAAATTTTTAGTCAAATAACCGCTATAACGGTAATATTGTCAATTTTAATATAGACCGGTAAATTTAAGCTATAAAATAGAATTACTGTTATAGCGGCAAGCACTTAATTATTGGTAGTTATACCTAATAAACGGTTTACTGTTTTGAGTATATTAGTACAAAAATAGCATACCGCTATAGCAGTAAGTAGAATGTTTATCTAATTTTCAGTGTCAATTATTTTTTGGTTTAAATTGCCAGGAAAGTAGCTAAGGAAAATAACACTTTCTCTGTGTTCTCTGTGGGCTCGGCGGTTAGTTTAATTTTGCAATCGTTTAGTCAATTAAACAGGAAATTCTAAACTAACAACCCTGTAAAGTCATTTCGTGTTGCGGGTGAGATAATTATTTTTCCTTCAAATTCTTGAATACTCTTAACTTGATCAACAAAGTTTTCATCACAAATAACAACTATTTTTATACCCAGTAGATTTAGCTTAGATATAAATCCGGCAAGTGCCTCTTTTATATAATTGTTCTCGTTTAACGATAAGATAGCATAATCGTAATTTGCTAATTCTATAATTGTAAAAGCTAATTCCAAACTATCTGTATCATCAGCGGAGACATAATCAGGCAAAAAAGCCTTTATCATTTGTTTGTTTATCCAGTCATTCTCAACTATCAAAACTTTTTTCTTAGCTTTAGCGAGTGTTGCTTCAACCTCTAAAGTTTTTCTAAACTTAGAACGCGTTTTTTGAATATTTACCGGAGTAACAGGAAAATGTAAAGAAACCTCTGTACCGGCGCCTTCAACGCTATCTATTGTAATTTGCCCGCCAAGTTTTTCAATAAATATTTTCGTAATTGTAAGTCCTATCCCTGAACCCTCAAAATTTCTACCTATTCCCTGACTAATTTGGCTAAAAGGCTCAAATATTCCCGCTAAATCATCTTTATTAATACCTATTCCGGTATCTTTGATATTAATTAACGCAAACTCTGAATTATCAATCAGCATTTTTTTGAACGATATTGTTACACCTCCTTCGGTAGTAAATTTAACGGCATTATTGGCAACTTTACTTATAATTGAAGCAAAAAGGTAACGGTCGCATGTTATAAAAAATTCTTCTTCCGGTTCAATTATATTGCAATAAAGGTTTTTCTTCTCTATAGAGTCTTGAATAGGTTCAAGAAGGTTAGCAACTTCATTATAGATTTCGATATTTACAGGATTAACCTCTATCAATCCGCTTTCAAACCGGGCTAAATCAAGAATTGCGTTAAGCGTGTTCAAAAGCCTTCTTGCAGAGATAATCATATTTCCGGTAATCTTTTTAAATGCAGGGTCATCAACATCTTCGTGAATTATTTCGGCAACGCCTAAAATTCCGACCATAGGAGTTCTGAGTTCGTGACTCATATTGTTTAAAAAGCTGTTTTTTAAAGCATTTAAGCTAATTGCTTCGTTTTTAGCCTCAATAAGACTGTTTTCTAAATCTTTACTCTTTGTAATATCTCTAATAATTAGATTGATAAAAAATTGATTGTTTACTGAAACCATATTAAAATCGGCTGATGCTAAAAAGTGTTCGCCGTTTGACCTCACACATTCTAATTCAACCGAAGCCTTTTTACCTGCAATACATTTTTTTATTGCATCATTAATAATAAGCTCAAGATCTTTTCTATTATGAGGTACAAGAGAATAAACAGGATTACCTTCAATCAGTCCTTTATCACTCATAAACATTTGAGTTGCGGCATTATTGCAATCGTAAATTTGATTTCCCTTAATGACAAGTATGGCATCGCCTGAGTTTTCAAACAAAGAATGGTATTTTGACTCATTCTGAATAAGCTCTTCGTATATTTCAAGGCGTTTCTGTTCAGATAATATAAGTTTTACTGCTTGAGAAATATCAGAGGCTATCTCGCTTAACAATTTAGATTCATCTTCATCAAAGAAATCTGAAATAGAACTAAAAACTAACAGTGAGCCCCAAATGGTTTCATCGTAATACACGGGCACAACGGCAAAATCTTTAATACCGCTTTTATACATGTTGTACTGCCATTTAGAAAGAAAGACGCTATAATTTTTCTGATAAACTCCTATTTTTTTGTTAACTGCTGCCTTTATAAAAATACCGGTTTCATTTTGAGTATTAGTAATTCCGGAAATCAACTCTTCGCAATTCTTTATTTCATGTGAAAATTTAGATGCAACAGGCAACATTAATGATTTTTCCACGGAGTGTTTATATAAGATTACTCCCTGATAGTTGGCATATTCGTAAAGAACAACTTTCACGGCACTGTAAAGGTCTTCAAAGTCAATTGCTTTAGAAAGTGCATTGTTTAAGTTACTTGTTACGGTATAATATTTAAGTAATTTAAGAATCTTCGCTTCAGCTACTTTGATAGCATGAATATCGGTTAAAACTCCGCTGATACCTGTAATTTTTCCGTTATCCATTATGCGGGATAATGAAGCTATCACCCATTTTGGTCCCCAAAAAGTTTTTAACCTTATTTCAAATGACACATCTTCATTTCTAATCACTTTTTTAATTTGATCTACGACAAGCGGAATATCTTCTTCATATATAAACGCCGTAAATTGAGCACCAAGAATATTCTCTGATTTAAACCCGGAGAATTTTTCTACGTAATTACTTATATACTCAACTTTTCCGTTAATATTGCTAAAAAACACTATTTCATTTAAACTATCAACTAATCGTTTGTATTTATTTTCAGATTCTTCGAGTGCTTGTGAAACTCTCACTATATTTGTTATATCCTCTGCCGAGCCTAAAGCGGAAATTACCTTTCCGCTTCCGTCTTTAATTAACTTAACCACCCAACTAATAGTTCTAACATCACCGGTGGCTGTTTTTAGTTTTCTAATAACATAAGGAGGCATTTCAATTTCACCCGAAATATACTTTTTGAAGTGTTTAAAACTCTCTTCAGCTGTATCTTCTGTGTAAAAATTAAACATTAGATTTTTACCAATTACATCTTCTCTATTCCTTTTCAGTAACTCAAGACCTTTTCGGTTAATTTCGACAATATTTCCATCGGTATCTAAAATAACATAAATAGTTTGGGTGTTATCAAAATATAGACGAACCTTATCCCTTTCTTTTTTTAATTGGAGCTCAGATTTTTTCATTTCCGTAATGTCAAGAGCAGTAATAATAGCGTGCTCAACTTCAGTGTTCATTTCATTGTACATAGGGGCAATCTGAAACAAATAAATTTCATCTTCGCTAAATTCAAATTCAACAGAACCCTGTTCGCCTTTGAAGGCATTTAAAATAAGCGGAAAAGTTGCGGATAAAAGTTGCGGATCAGTTACTTCCTGAAGTTTAGCCCCTTCAAAGTCAATTCCGGGCACACGAAATTTCTCAACAAATTCACCATCAATTAAAGTAAATCGTAAATCACTGCTAATTAATGCAATAATCCCTTTTGGAAACCTTTCTGCAAGTTTACGGTAAAGTCTTTCATTTCTGACTAAGTTAACTTGCGCTTCCTTTTCATCCGTAATATCTTGTGTGGCACCAATAATTCTTACGGGAACTCCGTCTTTTAGTGTAACATTGATACCAACTCTAAACCATTTAGTCTTCCCGTTAATTGGCACTGTTTGAACTTCAACAGATGAACTACCTGTTTTTATTGCATCATTAAAGCTATCTCTCAAAATTTTTTGGTACGGTTCACTATAATAAGTGGTTAGTAGATATTCAGATGTTAAGTTTTCATCAGAAGTAATTTCATAAAGGTCTTTAAAATTTGAAGAGTAATTAAATGTAATTGGCTCAGTAGAATATTCCCAACTGGCAACTTTAGCCGTTAATTGTGTTGTTTCAAGAAATGAATTCTTTTTAATTAATTCTTCAAGCAGGAGGCTTTCGGCAGTGTTATTTTTTATATATCCTATAAAAGTTTTTGATTGTGTAACATCTACTAAATAGAAACCTTTAATAATCAAACGCAGATTATTATAAATCTTGGAAGTTTTAAATGTACCGGAAAATTCTATATCTGAAGAAAGTAATTCCGAAAAACATTTCGCAAGCCTTTCAACTTCATCTTTCTCAAAAAACTCTAAAAACCCTTCTAAGTTAATGTTACTTTTTGTGTGCAAAAAAGATAATGATTGTGTAGAGCCGGTAAAATGAAACGCGTTAGTTTTAGAATTATACTCCCAACCAATAGTATCAGACAAATTCAAGAGATTTAATAGTATCGATTCTTTTTTAACAACTTGCTTTAAAGCGGCAGTTTTCTCGCTAACATCTCTGATTACTATCTGAAAAAATGTGTCTGCATCAACAACAATACTTCTAACCGAAGCCTCCACTGACACTATTTTGGAATCTCGCGTAATATGTTCGGAAACATAAATTAAACCCTCTTTGGTGCTGATTTTACTGCTAATTGCAAAATTTGAAGCAGCATTAACACCAAGATTGTAAAAATTTAATTTCTTAAACTCACTGTTTGAATACCCGTAAAGTGTTGTTGCTCTATCATTTGCCTCAATTATGTTTCCGTTTGTATCGATAAGAAAAAAAATATCATTTGTAAATTTTTCTAAACTTTTAAAATACTTAGTTATTGCCTCTTTCTCTTTTTCTAATTTGATAATTTCTTCAGCCCTTGATAACTGTTCCTTTTTCATGTAAAGCTGAATATAAACAAATGATAATCCTATTAAAAAGAATGATAACAAAAAGACCCAAGAATCTCTCATAAGAAGCTCAACAAATACTTCATTCATGGGGATAATATTTACAACTCTTAAATTTAATTCAGGAATTGATTGAATATCACCGAAAACTTTTTCACCTTTGGGATTTATTCCTTCAAAATAACCTGCATTAGTTCGGAGTGATTTATATGTTAGTGTCTCCTTATTTATAATAGAATTTAATGGGTAAACTTCAAAATCTGATTCATAACGGGCATTTATTGATAATAAATAAAGTGAGTCTGATGAAGAGATCAAAAAATAAGTTTCGGCTGTTTTTTTCAAAAAATAAGCTGCATTTTTTTCAAACTGATCTTTATCGATGATTGCCCTGTTTAATAAGAATCCGACTTTACCACCTTGAGTTCTAACCCTGAGAATAAGATCAATGGTTAAAACACCGTTTAATATAAATAGATTTGAATATCCGAAATCATGATTTTTTGCTGCAAAAATGCGAACAGACTCTTCTTCAGAACCCTCGTAACCTTCAAAAAAAATATTAGAGTAAATTTTGTTAAATCCTGCATCATAAATTTCAGTTAAAACATAGTCATGATTTGAGAGTACCGGTAGGGTGAGTTCTTCATATTCAGAAAATATTAACGGATTTCTATTGCCGGCAACAATTTTTTCAAGTGAGTTTTTGATGAATTGATTTCTAAGAAAATATCTGCTTTCAGAAGTTCTCTCATCAATCCAACTTTGAAGCGCTACAATTTGAAGGGATGCTCTTTTGGTTATCACTTCATAATATGATGTTTTTAGTCGTTCATGCTGAAAGCTAAAAATGAGGAGACTAACTAATAATAAAATTGCGGAAATAGTAAAAAATGTAAATTTTAATCCGGCGGGTAATTTTATCTGTAGTCCCATTGCATAAACCTAAAAGTTAGTTGCTTCTAACCGTAAAAAATAAAATTACCGATGCAACGGCAGTTCCAATTAAAATTACAGGCTCAAGAATATGGGAGAAAAAAGGTATCCCTGGTTTTGAAGAATTAAGAAAAGTGTAAAAAGAATTTTCAACTTTTTCAATTTCTGAATACTTTATGGTATCAATTTGGGAAACTGAAAATTCTTCAAAAATTTCTCGTGATTTATCAATTATTTTGCCAGTATAAAAAACCTTTCTCTCAACTGAAATATCGCCAAAAAAGCCATCTCTGAAAGAAGTTGGATATCTGACACCCCCTTCATCAATTATTATTACAAGTGATGCTGTTGCCGAGTTTTGAAAATTTTGGTTGATTTTATTTATTTTTCCCTCTAATTCATATTGCAGGTACAAAAGCTCCTCCGGAAAAGCAGTATTGTACAAATTAAAATCAGAAGTGAGTTTTTCAGAAACCATTATAGCAATTTTGTCGAATATTTTTCCGGTAACTTCAAGGTTTGTGGGGGCTGAATTTTGGGCGTTTAATCGCAGGGTTATGAGATGGAATATAATGAGAATAAAAAAAACTTTTTTCATTATTCGAAGTCGAATGTTAGTCATTTTACAGCAATTAATTTAGATTAACAGAATTGTAAAATATACTTATTTATTAACTCTTAAAAGGACAATCTTCACTAAAGCAATAAAAATCAACAAATTTTGTATCAGCAATTTAGGATTTTTGATTAAAAGTAAAGTTTTTTTGATTAAAGTAAAGCTAAAGATCACTTAATCTTTAAATTTTTTTCTTCTCCTCACTAAATAATGCTATCCAAAACCCACTAAACAATTTTACCGATTATTTGCGACCGCCTCTTTGGTTGAATATAGCCGTTTAATCGATTTATTACAAATATGAGACACCTCCTGCGTCATAAATTGAATTTTCTACCAACTATCCACAACCCAATAAATTTGTCAACTATTTTTTTACCCTTCACTCTTCACCCTTTGCCCTTTACCCTTTACCCTTTACTCCCGATTCTTGTCGGGATTACCCTTTACTTTTTTTTCCTACCCACTACCCACTAAATTATTAACCGCAGAGCACGCAGAGAGCACAGAGGGAAAAAAGTTCGGAGTGTGGGAGTACGGGGTTCGAGGTTAAAAAAAGTGCTTGGTGCTTAGTTCTTGGTTTTTAGTCCCGACTCCGTCGGGACTCCGGTCGGATTACGACAGTTATATGGCTTTCTGAGCTTTGTCGAAGAATGC
>JACSRR010000401.1 GCA_014879635.1 Ignavibacteriaceae bacterium
CAAAAAAAAAAACAGACCAATCCGACGAAAAACCACAGCTCGAACACAACCCAAACCCACAACCCCACCCACACCAACTGACGCAATAGTTAAAACTTGGATAGGTGACGGTAGTGATATAGCAATTGGATTAAAAGCTACAGCAAAAACTAAAAAAATTGTGGCAGTTTTTAATGAAAACGGCACTTACAATGTTGTTGTTACAGATAGTAATAATGTAGATGTTACCTACAGAGGTACATATTCTACAGCTGCAAATACAGGTACAACAATCAGAAACATTACTTTAAATCAATCAGAACCAACATCTGTAACTTCATCCGGAATTTATCAGATTGATGCAAACGGTAATTTAAAGTATGAAGTTATTCAAACAACTCCCGCAATTGCAGGCTTCACAGCTCCTAACGCAGGCGAAGGTTTCGGAAGTACAAAATTCAATAGTGTACCGCTTGGTGAAACATGGATTCAAAGATTTGTTCCTGCAGCTCCTACAACAGACCCTATAATTGCTTCTTGGCTATCAGAAGGTACTGATGTTGCTCCCGGATTAAGAGCTACAGCTAAAACTAAAAAAATTACTGCGGTATTTAACGCTAACGGTACATATCGTGTAGTTGCTACAGACAGTAGTAATGTTGAAGTAGTTTACGAAGGTACATTTACATCGGTAACTAATACCAATTCTTCAATCCGCACAATTACTTTAAATCAGTCGGTACCTACTTCAGTAAAATCTGGTGGTATTTTCAGAGTTACAAACAGAGATATGTGGTATGAAGTTATCCAAACAGAACCCGCAATTTCAGGTTTTGCAGCACCAACCGCAGCAGGCGGATTTGGAAGTACATCTTACAATTCTGTACCGCTCGGTGCAACTTGGATTCAGAAATTCGTTAGACAATAAGATCTAGATTACGAATCGAATTCTTTTTAGAATGAGTTAATAAGGTGCAGATTAAAGTTAACTACTAAAGTCTGCATCTTTTTGATTCTTCAAATTGTTCTCAAAATCAGCATAAAAATTGCCGGAGATTACATAGTCAATTTTTTTAGTTTATGAATCTCCTTAAAATTTCAAAGTGTTAAAAAGCACTAACTTTCTTCGAACTCGAATTTAACGGAGTTGAAATGAAAAAAATCGCTCTAATTTTTTTATTAATTGTACCGGTATTGTTTTCTCAAGAAGATGAAAGGTTAAAAGACCCGCTTCCTAAAGAGTTTCAATTTATCGGATATTCTTTTACCCGGTGGACAACCTCAAATGTTACCCCCACAAATGATATTCTTCAAGGGCAGGTTATCGGCAGGTTATTCGGGCAAAACTCAACAAATACTGTTCCCCTAACTTCAATGTATTTAGAACAAAGGTTTGTTCCTTTTATGGTTTATAAACCCGAAATTCTCGATAATTACGCTACTTTTAGGGCACTTTTCAAAATAGATTACACCTGGGGTGACCAAGCTTATGGAGTTGGTAACAACCGTGGCGGTGGTTTAAATGCCGGTCAAATTAACATGCAAACTTTACTTGCAAATGTTGAGATTAAACCTACAGAAGCTCCATGGAATTTTGTTATCGGTCTTCAAAGACTCTTCGATAATGTTAGAGATCCTAATACAAACACTGTTCAGTATGCTCAAACAAGCGGTTATAAACTATCCTATTGGGGAACTCAAGCAGTTGGAGCAAACTTTTTTGGTGATATAACACCCGTTTCCAGATTGCGTCTCGGTTTCTTCCAATTGTGGGAAAATGAAATTAGTAAAGACGATGATGTTACTTTATGGATGGCAGATTACGAGCACCGTTTAACTCCTCTTACCGAATGGGGTGTTGACCTTTGGTATGCTTATGATAAAGGTAAAGGCGGCGGCGGTATTTCAATTTTAGGACAAGGTTTAAATAGTGCCTTGGCAGATTATAACGGCGCAACAAGAATTAAATTTGAGGGTAAAACTAATCAAAAGTACGAAGCCAATATTATTTGGGCTGGTACTAGATTAGCATATAATAGAGATTTTCAAGCAGGTAGATGGTGGGCTGATGCCTGGTTTATGGCTAACTTAGGGCAGATTGATTCAGTTGGCGACTTCAAAACTTCTAAAGCTGCTTCAATTTTTGGTTATTCTATTAATGCCGCTTTACAATATAAATATGGAATGACTGTAAATGATAAAATTTCTCTCGAATTTCTTTATTCTTCGGGTGATCAAGACGGTGTAAGAGATGGACATTTAAGTTCTGTAATCACCGGTAATGTGTATGGCTCACCTGTTGGTATATATAGTTCGCACAGGGCATTGTTGTTGTTTCCTGACGCTCAAGTCGTAAACAGATATTATTCGGCAGTACATGATATTTCAAATATGGGTCTTGGCGTTACGGCAGGTTTTATAAACATTTATAAAGATTTTATACCCAACCGGCTTAATGCAAAGTTAGGAATTGCAGCCGCAATTTCAAACACAACTTTAAAAGACGGCGGTTCTTTTATGGGCTCTGAAATCAATTTTGAAATGAAGTATAATTTGAAGGTTTTCTTAACTTTAGGTTTGAGTGCGGGCTATATGATTGTCGGCGATTTCTATGATGCCCCTGCTGCAACCTATTCAAATACGAAGCCTGAAAATCCATGGACTCTTTTTACAACCCTTTCTTGGCTGATGTTTTAAGGAGAAAAACTATGAAAAAGATTTTAGCATTAGTAATTTTATCCCTAATAATATCAGGGTGTAACGGGTTTTTATACAATCAAATGCCTGTTCTAGAATTTGAACAAATTGATTATGGTTACCCCGTTAAAAAATCATCTTCATCACCGTCAATTGCATATATTGACCAAGGCACAGGAAGTGAAACAATAATTCTAATTCACGGACTTGCATCAAATGCCGGATTTTGGAGATATAACATAGGCGAACTCTCAAAAAAATATAGAGTTATAGCCGTTGATTTACCGGGTTACGGAAAATCGCAGAAAGGATTCACAGAATATACCTTGAGTTTTTTTGCATTATCTATCAAAAATCTGATGGATGAATTAAAAATTCAAAAAGCAGTTATTGCCGGTCACTCAATGGGAGGGCAAACGGCTTCAATTTTCGGTTTAAAGTATCCTGAAAGAGTAAGTGCATTAGTTTTAGCCGCTCCCGCCGGTTTTGAAGCTTTCAAAAAAGGAGAAGGTGATTGGTTAAGAAATGCTCTTAATACTGGCAGTATTAAATTAGTGAACGAAGAAGCAGCTCGCAGAAATCTTGCAAATAATTTTTACAACTGGTCTGATAAATTTGAATGGTTGGTAGAAGAACGGGTCAGAATGTCAAAAGCATCTGAATTCCCCGAATTTGCTTATACTGTAATAAAATCTATCAGTGCTATGTTAGATGAACCGACTTCAAAAAGAATAGCAAACTTAACTATGCCGGTATTGATTGTTTATGGCAAGTATGACGGATTAATTCCGAATATGTATTTACACCCCGGTTTTCCCTCAGATGTGTTCGTTGAGGGAGCTGCAAAAATTAAAAATAGCAAGTTAGTTGAAATTGATGATTGCGGCCACATGCTTCAAATTGAAAAACCCGAAGCTTTTAATTCGGCGGTAATAAAATTCTTGGAAGAAAAATAGAGCGTGGTTGATTAATTATGGGCTGCATTAATAATTTATATTTAGAAAATGCAGCCTCTCATTAAAAATTATGAAAAATGAATCGCTGAAATATCCTTTTGAAGTCAAGTATAAAAGAGTTTTAGACAAATTTGACATTGCTTATTGGGAAGAGGGAGAAGGGGATAACACTATTCTCTTTGTACATGGTTTGGGAAGTTATTCTTACGCTTGGATAAAAACAATACCGATACTTTCTAAATATTTCAGATGTATTTCAATTGATCTTCCGGGATTTGGTAAAAGTTCGGTTATTGATCATGATGCCACAATTGATTTTTATGCCGGAATAATATTTGAGTTTTTGAAAGAAAGTGGTATAAGTAAAATATCCCTATGTGGGCACTCAATGGGGGGAGCGATAGTAGAGCATTTTTCGAAAAAATATCCCAAATTTGTCGAAAAGTTAATATTAATTGCACCTGCGGGTTTGGAAAAATTTGAACCGGTTGAGGTTGTAGAAATTTTAGAATTTTTCAAGCCAGAGTTAATGCTTAAAACCACTCCCGAACAAGTGAGAAAAAATGTAACAACTCATTTTCTTACACTTCCCCCCGAATCAGAAAAAATGATTCAAGATAGAATAGATTTCAGAGCAGAGCCATGCTTTTCAACACACGCATTAATAATAACAAAATCAGTTTCCGGAATCTTAAAATCTCAAATATTTAATGAACACTTTGAAGTAAAAATACCGGTACTATTAATATTTGGAGCAAATGACGGTTTAATTCCTAACCGGTATTATCACAAAGATTTAAATACAGAAATTTTGGCTAATGAATCTGTTAGCAAGTATCCGGACGCAAAACTTATTTTGATTGATAATTGCGTATTTCTGAATAACGCTTATTGCGGGCTCATTCTATATGCACCGCAACTTTCCGGCTCTACCGGAATACTGAGTATGACAATCAAGAATTGTATTACTGTCTCTTATACA
>JACSRR010000403.1 GCA_014879635.1 Ignavibacteriaceae bacterium
TATTGAAACATACAAAAAAACCCGTAATATCTTAAAATTTGATGAACCTGATTTTGGATATCATAATGATGATATTAATAAATTCTTAAATGGGAGCAATAGCAATATAAAAGCTTTAACTAATGTCTCCAAAAAGAAATACTCGTTTACCGGTTTTATAGGTGGTCCACCCTGTCCGGATTTTTCTGTTGGTGGAAAAAATAGAGGGAAGGACGGAGAAAATGGAAAACTTACAGAAACGTATATAAATATTATAATTGATCTTAAACCGGATTTTTTTCTGTTTGAAAATGTTAAAGGTTTGTACAGAACAGCCAGGCACAGGCAGTTTTATAATGAAATGAAACGCAAACTTGAAGAAAATGGATACCTTTTAACGGAGAGATTGACGAATGCTATGGAATTTGGTGTACCACAAAATCGAGACAGAATTCTTTTGATTGGTTTTAAAAAGAGCATTATGTATGATATTAACATAAAGACTTCCTTTGCTTTGGATATGAAATTCCCATGGGATGTAAACAAAAAGTATAAACAAAGTACCTTAAAAAAAATCAAGTGGCCCGTACGAAACAAATTTGAAGAAAACTCAGTTTTGCCATCACCTAATAACATTATAAAAGAATTAACAGTAGAACACTGGTTTAATAGAAATGATGTAAAAAATCATCCAAACAGCCTGCATTACTTTAAACCCCGTTCAGGTTACAAAAAATTTCTTGTTGTTGACGAAGGTGATGATTCAAAGAAATCATATAAACGCTTGCACAGGTGGAGATATTCACCTACAGTAGCTTACGGTAATAATGAGGTTCATTTACATCCATATATACCACGCAGGATTACTGTTTCGGAAGCTCTATCATTACAATCATTACCAAAAAATTTCACTTTACCGGAAGACCTGTCTTTAACTGATATGTTTAAAATGATTGGAAATGGTGTTCCATATCTTTTGTCAAAAAATATTGCTAAAACTATTGACACATTTTTGAATACCTGAAAATGAATAAACTTACTGCATCTAATTTAGTTAAGGCTATAAAAAATTTACCAAAAGATGTTACCTATAATTATGTTGGCAGTAAGAACCCCGGCAAAATTAAGATTATAGATGTAAAAATGCCTGAAGGTCCTATCCTTATTAAAAGATTTAATCCCAATAAAAAAGAAACTTTAAGCAAAGCAAAGGAAGTATCAATTTCCTCACAAATGTTGTGGAGACTGGCAAATGCATTCACAGAAAATAAGCCAATTAATGTTGATAGAGTATTGGGAGCAAGCTACAATACAAGATCAGTACTTGAATCCTTGCTGGCTCATACACCTGAATTTTATTTTTGTTATCCCGGTAGAATTGAAAGTTTTAACACCAACACCGAAATAAAGCACGGACACAAACATTTATTGTGGTTGCCAAACAAACCGCATAAAAGAGGTACTATAGAGGAAGCAGAAACAGAAATGGTCATTTCTGAAATTCCGCAATTTGACGCATATTATGATGCTTTAAGTATACCTCCAGTTCAAGGTGAAAATCAAATTGATATTGAAAACAACAGGCGTCATGCACAGATTCAGATTGCATTATATATGATTGGTAAACAACTTGGTTTTAAAACATGGATTGCCAATAACGATAGAGGAATATTATATAATAATAAAAGACTGATTGAGTATGACGGTGTTATTACAAAACTTAGTGATGAAAATCTTATGAAAAGTCAGGAAGAAGCAGTCCGAGCTGCCATGAATATTGATTGTATATGGTTTAAAAATGGTAAATTAATGCCTGCTGTAATTGAAATAGAACATTCAACAGGAGTAATGTCAGGTTTAAACAGAATGAAAACATTTCAGGATAAATTTCCCCCGTTTCCAACAAGATATGTTATAGCCGCACCCGACCATGATCGTAAAAAAGTAGTTAGGGAAGCTTCAAGAGAGCATTACCGTACTTTAAATACAAAATTCTTTCCGTACTCAGCTATAGAAGAACTTTATGCCTTATGTCAAAAACGCAAGCTTAGGGGTATAACAGAAGAGTTCTTAGACTGTTATATGGAACCTATTGTTAACTAGAAAAAGACTGTGTAATTTTCAAAATATCAATTATTACTGCTTTTCAGCATCATATAGCCTTCTAAATAAATGAGAAAGTAAACTTAAAAAATCTAAACAATCCTTTTCAGAAAAAAGTCCTGTAATACTTAGCTCATTTATTTCTTCATGAGAAACCGGATTTCTGCCGCCAGATACCATACCCATAGATAAATATTTTTGTCCATCTTCAATATTTTCTAATGTTGAAGATGTAAAATCAGATCCATCAGTTTTTTTATAATTCTTACATACATTGAAAAATTTACTTCTTCCAAAAACTTCACCCATCATGCCACTGTCACTAGAGTTCACACTAGATGATTTACCCCTTACTTCATTTATGTACCTTTTTGCAGCTTCTATAAATGCTCTATAATAATCTGCTCTTTCATAATCTACTTTTGAGGCATCCTGTATTATTTCATGAAGATGTCTCCAATGGTACTGGGGGTATTCAGGTACAAGACTATGTATTATCTGAATGGATTTCTGTTGAGACTCTTCTGATAATTCAGGTGTATCATCTAAAATGTTAACGATTGTCTCTACTTGTGATTGGACATCATCAGGTAACTTGCTTAACCAATCGGGTACATTAACTTTTGTTTTTTCGGTAATTTTTTTTTGCTTTTTCTCTTTTCTTAATTGTCTCCATTGCCTTTCAATAATGGAAATACAGGAGGCAATATATTTTCTTAATTCGGTGGTTAGGGGGTTTTCCCAATCAATTGATTGGCGGTTTGTTGAAATTACATCTTCACTCCAATTATCAATGAAATCAATATTTAGCCATCCCGTTGCATACGAATAAAAATGGCTAGATTCGGAAGGCCCAAAAAACTCAGCGGAATTTACCATTCTTCCATTTGCAAACAATGTTATTCCCCTCAAATTGGTTTTTAATGGTTTTTCAGTGGTAATTATCTTCCCAATAATATTATTTTTTTCTGAATAGTCGTTTTCGTTAATTTTAATAATTTCCTGTATCTCCCATTCAAATTCAGAAACGACATTATTGTATTTTGATTTACTGTCAATTATAATAGGTTTTCCATCATTTAAACTCAGTTTAATTACAAACTCCCCCTCAAAATTAAAAAGCTTAGCAATGCTTTCAGCATATTCTTCCAATGGAAATCTGGTTTTTCTTTTTAAATTTGTTAATGTAATTGTTGTTCCTTTTATACAGGAATCTTTAGGAATAATTTCATATGTGGGTTCGTAATCAGATCCTTTCCACTTTTGTATTTCCTTCCAGTCAAGATTAAAGCTCACACCTTCTTCACCTTGACAAGTTGTAATGTTGATTGTATCACCGATACCAAATAATGCTAGTTTTCCTAGTCCCTTTTTTCCAGTAGGTGTTCTTCCGCAAGGTGACTCCTGGTTTTCTTCCCTTCTATTTCGTCCTATCCTTAAGAAATAATCATTTACTTGATCAAAGGACATGCCAATACCGTTATCTTGCACAATAACTTTTTTAGTTTTATCATCATATAGTTTAACAAACACTTCAGTAGCACATGCATCAAAAGCATTTGCTATTAATTCAGCAAGTGCGGGTGGCATTGTTGAATACATCTTTACACCAAGATGTTTTATCGTGTTAGCTTCAAAAGTCATAACAAGTTTATCGTTAGGAGTTGGCATGTTTATTTTTTTAATTATAAAATTGATTTACCTATTCGAAAAGAAAGCTCTGGTGGTACAGCATTTCCTATTAATCGTGCATTTCCGGCAATACTAGCGTGTTTAAATAAATATTTTTTGGGGAAAGTTTGTAATGTGGCTCCTTCGCGTAATGAAATTGCTCTTAATTCTTCCGGATGTCCAAATCTCCCATTTGAAAGGCTGAAAAATTTTGTTGTGATAGTAGGTCCGGCTTTATCCCAACTCATACGGCCATACACATCTTTAAAACCATCATGTTTTTTATATGTTTCAAGCTGTAGCGTATCATCATCCGCCCATCCATCTCGTGTACCTCCATTTTTTTTTGTTTTATTTAACCTATCAATATTTATTTGTTCTAGTCCTGCAACTGTATGCATAAAGTCTGTTTTATCAATATTACCCGCTTTAACTTTTAGAAAACCGTTTTTAACTCCAATAAATTTCTTTACTGTTGCTTTACGTCCTCGTTTTTTCTTCGGTAAACTTACAGTTTTAACTCTAGATGCAATTAATAAGAATCTTTTTCTTGTTTGTGGTACACCATAATCATTAGCATTAATTATGCCATAATCATAATTATATTTATTATTAAACAAAAATTTTAGAAAATCATCCAGACCACTTTCATCTCTTTTTGATTTTATCCCAGGAACATTTTCAATTACAATATATCCCGGTCTATAATGATCAACAAATTTTTTAAAATCTCCTAAGAGATTTTTAGTTTCAAATGATTTATCTCTCTTTGTTCGTATTACACTCCAATATTGACACGGACTGCATCCGATAAATAACATACTGTCTCTTATACACATCTCCGAGCCCACG
>JACSRR010000309.1 GCA_014879635.1 Ignavibacteriaceae bacterium
GCAGCGTCAGATGTGTATAAGAGACAGGCCCGATATCGATAAAAATTCAAAATATTCCACTCTCTCTATTGTAATTTCACCCGATAATAAATTAGTTGCAGTTGCCGGTGAATATGAAACTATTTACTTAATTGAATCTGACACTTATGTAATAAAGGGTAAAATTAAGAGCAAAGGAGTAAAAAATTCTTTAGCCTTTTCTAATGACGGCAAGTACTTAGTTTACGCTTCAAGCGATAAGCATAGCGGCGTTATTAATTTAGCAAATTTCAGCTTGCTACATCAATTAGAAAAGCATACTGAATCTGTCAGGGATGTTAGTTTTATAGGGAACACTCTAAAATTTGCTTCAGTAGGAAAAGATGGTGTATTAAATATTTGGAATGCATCAACCGGAATTTTAATTGCCACACATAGCTATAATCATCCCGCAGAAAGAGTTGATGCGTCAAAAAATGGTCGTTTTATTGCAGTAGCTTACTCAAACAAAAAAATTAGGATATACGATAGCGAAGAACTTTCTTTAATCAAAGAAATTACGGAACCGGTTAAAGAGTTCTTTACCTTGAAATTCCATCCGGATAGTGAAAGATTATTATTCGGCGGTAAAGGGTTTTCTGTTTATAAAATGAATTTGTTAAACACTAAAGAACCGGTTAAACTGTTCGGTGATTTTTCTTACAAGGGAATGGTCTCGTCAATTTCAACCACACGAGAAGGAAAATATGTAGTAGTTTCTTCAAGAGACGGTATTCTTAGAATATACGAACAAGTTAATTTTAATGTAGAATCACAGATAAACACAGAATCTAAAGATTAAAAAGTTTTTACGCTACTCATTCCGCCATCAACACTCATAATTTGCCCTGTTATCCAACCGGAATCTGAAGAAAGAAGATAAACAGCCGCTGAGGCAATATCTTCAACAGTTCCAAATTTATTTAACGGGTGCCTTTTAGCTGCTGCATCCCTTTTCTCCTCATTTCCGAGAAGTTTACCGGCAAGTGCCGTGTCTGTTAGCGAAGGAGCTATACAATTCACTCTTATAGATGGTGCAAACTCTGCAGCTAATGACCGGGTTAAACCCTCAATTGCTCCCTTTGCCGATGCTATTGATGAGTGAAACGACATTCCCATCTGTACGGCAACGGTGCTAAAAAGTACAATTGCCGAATTTTCGCTACTTTTTAAATTGGGAAGATATTTTCTTATTACCCTTACTGCACCTAATAAATTTACCGTGTATTCGTATAGAAAATCATTATCAGTCAAATTCTTGAAAGGTTTTAAGATTATTGTACCGGGACAATAAACAATTCCACTCAACGGTTCTGAAATTTCAGGTAGTTGAGAATTTTCATCCTCACTATTCCACTCATAAAAATCAACATTGTTAATTTCATCTAAATTCTTTTGGGTTCTGCCCGTTACAAAAACTTTATTCCCTTTAGATGACAACCTCCTTACTATCTCGTTACCTATCCCTGCCGTTCCGCCAACAATTAAATAGCTCATATTTTTCCTTAGTTTTCTTTTAATTTTATGAACATGTTATTATGACTTGAAGTTCATTAAAACACATGCAGTTACTTAATTAGTTGAGTATAAAAATTTATCTCCGCTAAAAGTTGCATAATTAAATGCCAAATCTAACTATATATTTAGCTATATTTCAGAAATCATTAAATATTTTTTGCTTTGGAAAAATCTGTAGTTTTAGTTACCGGCGGAGCCGGATACATAGGCTCTCATACAGTTCGTTTACTAAAAGATAAATATGATGTTATCATTTTTGATAGCTTGTTCAGGGGAAATATTGAATCGGTTCCTCAGGATGTTAAATTTGTTAAAGGTGACCTTTTAGACAAAGAAGCTCTAAACAGGGTTTTTACAGAAAACAAAATCGATTCCGTAATTCATTTTGCCGGTTTAGCTTATGTAGGTGAATCCTCCCAGAAATCTGAACTTTATTACAATGTGAATGTTAACGGGAGTTTTAATTTATTTGCTGCAATGAGTGAAAATGGGGTAAAAGAAATTGTTTTCTCATCTACTTGTTCTATTTACGGAAATTCAGCCCAAAATCCGATTGATGAATCTCAACCCCCTGTTCCTTCTAACAGGTACGGGCAAACTAAACGAATGGTTGAATTACTTCTTAAAGATTTTGAACTTTCCTATAATTTTAGATATGTATCCCTTCGCTATTTTAACGCTGCCGGTTGTTCGCCAACAGGAGAAATTGGCGAAAAACACACCCCCGAGCCCCATTTAATTCCCGTTGTTGTACTTGCTGCTCTAACAGGTGCCACAGTTTCAGTTTTTGGGAATGATTATAATACACCTGACGGTACTTGTATTAGAGACTTTATTCATGTTTGCGACCTTGCTACAGCTCATATTTCGGCACTTGATTATCTCAAAGAAACTAAAAAATCCGAAATTTTTAACTTGGGCTCCGGCACCGGATACTCAGTTTTAGAAATAATTAAAAAGGTTGAGGAATTAACCGGTCTAAAGGTCAAGTATAATATTTTAGGCAGAAGAGAGGGTGACCCCGCAGTATTAATAGCCTCAAGTGAAAAAGCTGCAAATGTTTTAAATTGGAAGCCGGAATACAACTTAGATGATATGATTCTAACCGCGTTCAATTGGTTTAAAAACCCGAAATTTTAATTTTACTAATTTAACCGGATATTGCAAAATATATGCGGCAGTCTAAAATTAATTTTTGTCTTCTCCCCCATTCTTAAGATGAACATCCATTTGTGGGAACGGAATTTCAACTCCGTTTTCTTTAAATGCATACCATATCGAAAAATATAGCTGAGATATTAATACATGTGGTTTAGTCATATACTCCGTTGTCCAAACAAGCAACTCAAAATTGAGAGAACTATCACCAAATTCTTTAAATTGAACTGCCGGTTCAGGATCATCTATAACCCCCTCATTTTCGTAAGCAACTTTTAGCAAAATTTCCCTGATTTTATTTGGATCAGAAGAATAAGATACTCCTACTTTAATATGCAACCTTACCGTATTATCTGAGTGACTCCAATTTATAACTTCGGAGCTAATAAATTTAGAATTCGGCACAATAATAGTGATGTTATCATTTGTAACAATAGAAGTTGCTCTGGGAGCTATTTCTTTCACATTCCCTGCAATACCTCCTACTTCAACCCTGTCACCAACTTTAATTGGTCTTTCAAACATCAAAATTATACCGCTGATAAACTCACTAATTATAGTTTGCAAACCAAATCCGATACCAATACCAAGTGCACCGCCAATCAAAACCAAACTACTTAGATTTATCCCTGCTGATTGTACTATAATTGATAACCCTATTATAACAAAAAGGTATCTTGCAATTGTAGCAATTGAAACTCGCACACCATATTCTAAATCAAACTTACCCAAAATTCTTTCAATTAATAACTTTTTACCGTACCCGCTAACTTTTATTACTATAAAGATAGAAATAAAGAGAAAAAGTAAAGTCCACACAGAAAACCTGGCTTCATTTAATGTAAAGAGAGTATAGTTCAAAAATTTATTTAATTCAACAATTATTTCATTCATTTTTTAAGACCAAACGGTTAAAGAGTTATAAAAACAAATAGTAGAGGGATTAAGAATTTAACCTTAAAACCTCAAGTTTTTCGCGAAGTTCTAAAATACCGGTAATTATTTCTGCTCCTATTTTTTCGAGTTGTGAGTGATAACCCCACACAGCCCTGCCCCCTGCGAGAATTTTAACCCTTCTCGGTAAAATCTCACCTAATCTGATAATATCACGAGAAAGATTTGGGTCGTCAGCAGGATAAACAATACTTAAACACACTGCCTTAACTTTAACATTTATTGCGGCAACTGCAATATCATCTGCAGGTAAATTTGGACCTAAATATAAAATATTCCAACCTTCAATTGATGCAGCAAAAGCTGCAATTAAAGCGCCTAATTCGTGAAGCTGCCCTACAGGTGTGGTAACTAAAAGTAAAGGTGCATCAGGTTCGGGGTTTAGCGATTCTTGAAGTTTTTTCAAAAACTTTTTGATTATTTCGGTTGCAAAATGTTCCTGTGCAGGTCTTAAAATTCCTTTTCGCCATAGTTCGCCTATTTCAATTAATAGCGGCGAAATTAATTTATCTATCAATGCAGGTTGCGAATATACTAGAGATGATTGATTTAAAATATCCTCAAATTCACTACCGTTAAATACCGCAATAGCCTCAATACATTCTTTAATAATTCTATCTTTCTGAAAACCGGTGCTATTTTCTTCTGACGGGGAAGTTTTTTTACCTGTAAGCTCTCTTAGTGATTCAACTTCCAAATTTGCAATATTACCAATAGAAAAACCTTCCGAAGTTAGTATTTTAAGCAGTTTTAATTTTTCAATGTCATGAGCGGAGTATAATCTTCTGTTTGATGATGTTCTTTTAGGTTCAACAACATTATACCTCTTTTCCCACGCTCTAATAACAAAGGTAGAGAGTCCGGTTTTTTTTGAAACTGTTTTAATACTTAGGGTAACATCATCCATAATATTAGAAGGTTTGCTTTTTTAATCTTTCAAACTTTAAT
>JACSRR010000455.1 GCA_014879635.1 Ignavibacteriaceae bacterium
TCCTGATTTTGTTTAATTTTAGGTGTTAATTTTTAATGATACGGAAATTACAAATATGGTATCAAATTAGGAGAAATAATGAGTTGGTTTACTAAACTAATTACCTCGTCAATTGGTCAAAAGTTTATTTCGGGAATAACCGGATTATTTTTGATTTCATTTCTAATCGTTCATTTGAGTGGAAACTTTTTATTATTCAAAGCCGATAACGGTGAAGCATTTAATGCATATTCTCACTTTATGTCAACAAACATGTTAATTCGTTTTATGGAGATTGGCTTGGTGGTAGGCTTTTTACTCCATATTATAGTGGGAATTAAACTTTACTTCTTAAACAAAGGTGCAAGACCCGTTAATTATGCCGAGAGAAATGCAAACGCAAACAGTTCTTTTTTCTCCCGTTTTATGATGGGTTCAGGGGGAATTGTTTTAATTTTCCTCGTGTTACATGTTTATACATTTGCCATAAGACACAGGGTTCTTGGAGTTGAAGGCACTATGTATGATTTAGTAAAAATAGCATTTCAAGACCCTATTTACACAGGTTTTTATATAGTTGCCATGTTTCTTTTAGGCTTTCATCTTAATCACGGATTTCAAAGTGCATTTCAAACTTTCGGATTAGAAGGAAAAAAATATAGTCCACTTATTAAGTTCCTCAGTACTGCGTATGCAATTATTGTACCGTTACTTTTCGCAACAATGCCTTTGTATTTTTATTTTAACTTAGGAGGAAACTAAGATGGCAGATAAAAAATTAGATGCTAAAATACCTTCGGGTCCAATCGCCGAAAAATGGTCTAATCACAAGTTTAACTTAAAATTAGTAAATCCGGCAAATAAAAGAAAATATGAAATTATTGTAGTCGGAACAGGTTTAGCAGGTGCATCAGCAGCGGCAAGTCTTGGGGAATTAGGCTATAAAGTAAAAGTTTTCTGTTTTCAAGATTCGCCGAGAAGAGCACACTCAATTGCGGCACAAGGCGGTATAAACGCAGCCAAAAATTACAGAAATGACGGCGATAGCATTTATCGCTTATTTTATGATACTGTAAAAGGGGGTGATTATCGCGCCCGTGAATCTAATGTTTACCGTTTAGCAGAACTGAGTGTTGATATTATTGATCAATGTGTTGCACAGGGTGTTCCTTTTGCAAGAGAATATGGCGGTTATTTAGATAATAGATCGTTTGGCGGTGCCCAAGTATCAAGAACTTTTTATGCAAGAGGCCAAACAGGTCAGCAATTATTACTCGGTGCATATAGTGCACTTGAAAGACAAATAGGGCTTAATCAAGTTGAAATGTTTCCAAGACATGAGATGCTCGATTTAGTTGTAGTAAATGATAAAGCTCGCGGAATTGTTGCTCGCGATATGATTACAGGCGAAATAAAAAAATATGCAGCCGATGCGGTGGTTCTTGCCACAGGCGGTTACGGAAATGTTTACTTCCTCTCAACAAATGCTAAAGGTTCAAATGTAACTGCTTCGTGGAGAGCTTATAAAAGAGGTGCTTATTTCGGAAATCCCTGTTATGTTCAAATTCACCCCACTTGTATTCCGGTAAGCGGTGATTACCAATCTAAACTAACACTTATGAGTGAAAGTTTGAGAAATGATGGAAAAGTTTGGGTCCCCAAGAAAAAAGGGGATAGCAGACCTCCCGGTCAAATTCCGGAGGATGAAAGGGATTATTATCTCGAAAGGAGATACCCTTCGTTCGGTAACTTAGTTCCTCGTGATGTTGCTTCAAGAGCAGCTAAACAGGTTTGTGATGAAGGAAGGGGAGTAGGTGATTCAAAAATGGCAGTATATCTCGATTTTGCAGACGCTATTAAAAGACTCGGAAAACACAAGATTGAGGAGAAGTATGGAAATCTTTTCGATATGTATTTTGAAATAACTAACGAAAATCCGTACGAAGTACCGATGAGAATTTTCCCGGCAGTTCATTATACGATGGGCGGTTTGTGGGTTGATTATAATTTAATGTCAACAGTACCCGGTCTTTTTGTGCTCGGGGAAGCCAATTTCTCAGATCACGGTGCAAACAGGCTTGGTGCAAGTGCGCTTATGCAAGGGCTTGCCGACGGTTACTTCGTAATTCCTTATACCATTGGTGGTTACTTGGCATCAGAATCATTCGAGAAAGTTACTACCGATAACCCCGAATTCAAAGCTGTTGAAAACGAAGTTCAAGAGAAAATTAAAAAATTGCTTTCTGTTAACGGAAAAAACACCGTTGATCATTACCACAAAAAACTCGGGAAAATTATGTGGGATAAAGTCGGTATGGGCAGAAATGCCGCAGGTTTGAAGGAAGCAATTGTAGAAATTAAAGCTTTGAAAGAAGAGTTCTGGCAGAATGTTAAAGTTACGGGAGTTAACGAAGAGCTCAATCAAACTTTAGAAAAAGCAGGCAGAGTTGCAGATTTCTTCGAATTGGGTGAACTTATGGCAAGAGATGCTTTGTACAGAAACGAATCTTGCGGCGGGCATTTTAGAGAAGAATATCAAACTGAGGAAGGTGAGGCTATGAGAGATGACGAAAACTTCGCCTATGTTGCTGCTTTTGAATATACGGGTGACAACAATGAACCTGTTCTTCATAAAGAGAATTTAGAGTTTGAATATGTTAAACCTTCACAAAGAAGCTATAAATAAGAAGGAGCAAAAAAATGAATGTTAAATTAAAAGTATGGCGTCAGAAAAACTCAAATGATTCAGGTAGATTCGTTGATTATGAATTGAAAAATGTGAGTGAAAATGCTTCTTTTTTAGAAATGCTTGATGTTCTAAACGAAGAACTCACTATTAAAGGCGAAGATCCCGTTGCGTTTGACCATGATTGCAGAGAAGGTATTTGCGGAAGTTGCGGTTTGCACATAAACGGAAGACCGCACGGACCAAAACAGAAAGTTACTACCTGTCAAATGTATATGCGTGAATTTGAAGACGGTAAAACCATAGTTCTTGAACCATGGCGGGCAAAACCTTTCCCTGTTATCAAAGATTTGATTGTTGACCGTTCGGCATTTGATAGAATTATTGCGGCAGGAGGTTTTATTTCGGCAAGCACAGGTTCTGCCCCGGATGCAAATGCAATTCCGATACACAAAGATGTTGTTGAAAAATCTATGGATGCCGCAGCTTGTATTGGCTGCGGTGCATGTGTGGCTGCTTGTAAAAATGCTTCTGCAATGTTATTCGTAGCCGCTAAAGCTGCTCATCTCGGACTTCTTCCACAAGGAAAAGTTGAACAGAATGAGCGTGTTATTAATATGATTGCCCAAATGGATAAAGAAGGATTCGGAGCTTGTACTAACACTTATGCTTGCGAAGCCGAATGCCCTAAAGGGATTTCTGTATCAAATATAGCAAAACTTAACAGAGATTATTTAATAGCATCGTTAAGTAATTAATTTTTTAACCGGCGTATTGAGAACATTTTAATAGATTATTGTTTTTCAAACGCCGGTTTTTTATTTTGAGGATATTATGTATTCAAAGAAAGCTGAAAATTTACTCAAGATGAGTTTAAATAAATTTTCACCTGATGAAGGACCTCTCACTATTCAGAGAATAAAATCGCTTAATCTTGCCCCGGCAATATTGAAGTATATTTTTAACTCATTCGAGAGTTTTGATGATAAAACTCTTATCAGTAAAGACGATTTGAAAAACTTGATTAAGAGAGCAATTACTTTTAATGTGAACTACCTCCTTAACCCCGTACCAACACTCAAGAAAAATCTTTTTCATGAGAGTACAGAAATAAATAGCGTAGATATTAGAAAGTTCACCGGGTTTCTTTACTATTTTTCTTATTTTTCTAAGGCTATTGAAAAGTATCTATTAACTGCTAATCAAGTAGTTGATAAAGATCATTTTGAAAATTATATGTTCAGGGTTGACAGGGCACTCCAGAAAAACCATTTGGAATTTTATATCTGCGACGGTTTAGAATCTTTAGAGAATTTTTTGAACACTTCACTTCCGGGTATTAATACTCTGCATCATGAAACATTGAATGTATTTTTTCAAAAACGGGATTTATATCCAATTTACCATAAAATTAGGGAGTATGACCGTTCAGACGATATAAGCATTATATTTTTGAGAAACTATGTTCAAAAAGCAATCTCAGAAAATGTTGCCGTAGTTGAAACTCCTCAAGAAGTTACACCTGTTGATCCGGGCAGGTTCAAAAAGACTTTTGAAATGCCGGAAAGTCAAGCTAACGAATTTATAGAATCCAAAATTAACGAAAACGCTAACCAATTTCCCGCAGGAAACTCTGAGCAAAGTTCCGAATTAAGAGTCAAAAGCACAAAAGTTGAGTTTGAAGAAATTAAAGATTCTGTAAAACCCGAAGGACCCGGATTTTCTGTAAATCTACCGGATAGCACAAACAGCGCCGGGTTTAATAACGAACCGAAGAAGAATTCAACTCCTCCGTTATCAACTTCACAGAAAATTAGAAGGGGGATGCTTACTAAACTATTATCAGACGACGAAACTTTAAGTTTAATTATGAATCTTTTTGACCACATTC
>JACSRR010000405.1 GCA_014879635.1 Ignavibacteriaceae bacterium
TCTCGTGGGCTCGGAGATGTGTATAAGAGACAGCGCTGGAAGATACCACTAGAGTTGACAAATTCTCGCATACAATTGATGCTTCAAAGATTAAAGAAATTACAGGTACTTTGCAAGCGAACTTGTTTCATTCCACATACATCTGTAAAATTTCAATAGAAAATGAAGGGAGTAAAGAGCTAAATAACGTATTCCTGAATCTAAAATCTACAAAAGGTTTTTACAGGATAAAAGAAATTGAAGAAATCAAAGGTCGAGAAGGCTATACTGATCAGATTTCTAATTTTTTGGAATCAATTGAAATTGGGAAAGTAGAACCCAAAGAAGCAAGAGATGTTACCATTTGGATAGAACGACCAATCAAAAAGGAGCAATTCAGATTAACACATTCAGGAATTTTGGTGGATATTGATTTTGAAGAATTTGAAATTCCATGATATTCCCTTCCATTCAATATTTGATTTTAGTGTTTTATAAGTTATTGAAAATGTCTAAATTTGGAAAATCCTAAAATAATCTAAATCCCGGTAAGGGCAAACTTATATGTCCCTTGAATCTGCTTATAATTCAATAGAAAAACTCGTAAATGACTTCAAAGCCAATGAGAGGCATTACCTTGGATCAGACTATTCTGAATCGCAGGCACGGCTTGATTTCATCGATAAACTTTTCATTGCCCTTGGATGGGATGTTAACCACGAGCACCAGAAGAATCCTTACGAGCAGGAAGTAAAAGTTGAGCGCAGGGTTAAGGATAAAGAAACCCAAAAGCGTGCCGATTATGCTTTTTTCTTAACGCCGAATTTCCGTGATCCAAAATTTTATGTTGAAGCTAAAAAACCCTCCCGCTCACTTGATAATCCATATGACTACTTCCAGGCTATACGATACGGTTGGAATGCGCAAACACCGCTTGTTGTGCTGACTGATTTTGAAGAATTCCACATTCTTGATTCGCGCTTCAAGCCGGATATAAAATACACCAAAGAAAGAAAAGTACTTAGCTTCCACTATACAGATTATACAGATAAGGAAAAATTCGCTAAGATATATTACCTTTTCTCCCGTGAAGCTGTTGGTGATGGTTCAATAGAGAAGTTTGCCGAAACTATGCCCAAACCGCGCGGTAAGTCGGTGCAGAAAGGGCTTTTCCCCGGCTCATATCAAAATATTGACGAATCCTTTTTAACCGAGCTTGATGAGATACGCAACACTCTTGCCCGTTCATTTAAAAAGAGAAATCCCGCATTAACAAGCGAAGAACTCACCGAGGCAACTCAGCGCACTATAGATAGGCTTGTATTTATCCGCTTCCTAGAAGATATGCTGATAGAAGGTGAGCATCATATAAGCACATACGGCGATAAAGGCACGGCATGGGGCGATTTCCTCGCAGATTGCCGTTCACTCAACGCAAAATATAACGGTATAGTTTTCAAAGAGCATTTTATCGATAAAGGCACCAATTCGCCTGATGATAACGACTTCGCGCGCATTTGTGAAGAGCTCTCGCATGTTAATACCCCGTATAATTTTAACTCGATTCCAATACACATACTGGGCAGTATATATGAACGCTTTTTGGGTAAAGTTGTTCATGCCACCGAAAAGCGGGTAACCATTGAGGAAAAACCCGAAGTCCGTAAGGCAGGTGGAGTTTATTATACACCGCAGTATATTGTACAGTACATTGTCGATAATACTGTTGGCAAGCTGATTGAAGGCAAGACGCCTGCAGAAATATCAAAACTGCGTTTTGCGGATATATCCTGCGGAAGCGGTTCATTTTTGATTACGGTTTATGATACCTTACTGCGCTATTACAGCAGGTTTTACCAGCAAAACCCGAAGCAGGCCAAAGAAGACGGTTGTATATTCAGCAACGGATTATGGGTGCTTTCTCTCAAACAGAAACGTCAGATACTTATAAATAATGTATATGGAGTTGATATTGATCACCAGGCTGTAGAAGTGACTCAGCTTTCACTTTACCTGAAACTGCTTGAAGATGAAACACTTGCCACCGCAAACGAAATGCAGGTAATGTTCAAAGAAAAGATCCTGCCGGATTTGAGCAAAAACATCATTTGCGGCAACTCACTTATCGGGACTGATATATACGAAGGCACAATGTTCCCCGGCGAAGAAGAGCGCAAGATCAACGCAATGAACTTTGAAGATGCCTTTCCTGAAATAATGAAGAAGGGCGGATTTGATGCTATAGTGGGTAATCCACCGTATGTGAGAATACAGGTTTTAAAGGATGTATCTCCTATCATTGCAGAGTATTTGAAGCACAATTATGTTTCGGCAAAAGTTGGCAATTACGATCTTTATGTTGTGTTTATTGAGAGAGCAATTAAGTTAATTAATGATAAAGGATATTCTGGCTATATAGTGCCAAACAAATTTTTCACTACAGATTATGGCGCAAACTTGAGACAATTCTTATCTGAAGGAAACCATCTTAATGCAATTATTGATTTTAGACAGCAACAGGTTTTTGGAAATGCAACGACTTATACCGCGATATTGATTTTGCAGAGTAAAGCCGTTGAATCTTTTAAATTTGCAAAACCAATACTCTCAAATTTAAAAGAGAATAGAGTAGAGTACACGAGTTATGATAATGCAAGAATTAAAGACGAATGGGAGTTTGAAAATTTAGAATATAAAAATATCATTGAAAAGTTGAATTCAAACTCTACGGAACTGTTGCAACTGCCATGTGAAATCAATAGAGGTTCATCTTCTGGGAACGACGATATCTTTATGTTAGAAGAAAAGGATGTGCTAGAAAATCAAATTGAAAGTGAATTGTTAAGGATCCCGCTTTTCGCAACGGATTTTCGTAGGTATAATTTCAGTCCAACGAATGGTTATAAAATTATCTTTCCTTATCAATTTGCGAACAATTCTTTTTCCTTGTTAAGTGAAACAGAATTGGGAAAATCATTTCCAAACGCATACAAGTATTTGTTGACAAACAAATCAGAACTCAAAAAGAGAAAACAGTACAAAGAATGGTACGGTTACAGTGCGCCAAGAAATCTTAAGTTACATGAAAGCGCACAAATCTTAATACCACTATTAGCCGAAAGAGGTTCTTTTTCAATATTCTCCAATAATTCCAATTATTGCCTAATGGCAAGTGGAGGCTTCTCAGTTACAGTGCTAAGTGATTCATATTCGGATAAGTATATTCTCGGTTTGATAAATTCTCGTCTTTTATTCTGGTATTTGAAGAATATAAGTAATATTTTTCGGGGTGGATGGATTACTTGTACTAAACAGTACTTTGGTAGAATTCGAATCAAATTAATAGATAACAACAATAGCAATTTATATAATTCTATTATTGATAGTGTAAATAATATAATTGTGAGTAAACTCGAATTAGCTAATGTCAAAACCGATAAAGATAAAACCTATTACGAAAACAAATGCAACTCATTAGACCGTCAAATAGACCGGTTGGTTTACGAGCTTTACGGCTTAACCGAAGAAGAGATTAGAATTGTGGAGGGGGGTTAAATTAGAAGTAAAGCGGAGTTTAAGAGAAATAAAATAACATTGCTCAAAACCTGGAAAGAATATTGTGAATATTGAAGTTTGTCCCATTTCTTGCTTTGATTGAGAAAAACCATATTACTTTTAAGTTTGAGAGTTACAGTCTAAATAATTTTTTGAACTAAGCCATCAAACGTTATGCAATTATTTGAACCTAGTCATTATGCAGCATTTGACCAACCAAAGCCTAAACTGGATGACCTTGCAACCCGATTTGAAAGAACGAAAGTGAAAGAAGTGTTTCTCGAACTTCATAGCATGATTTGGCCGCATATTTCATCAATGAATTGGGATCTTCATAGACACCGGCAAGTCAATCATTATGTTTCCAGCGACCATTTCGTTTTTTTGGAAGATGGGACGCCAATTGTTAATTATATCGATGGAATGTGGTTGCACTATGGGAAAAGCCCATCGCAATTGGATTTCATAAAGTTAATAGGAGGCTTTGACTATAAAAAGAGAAATGATGAGGATTACTTCAATGCCTTTTATTTGCACACCAGAATTCAATTCTACATTAATGATAGTATATTTAGGGCTTGGTTGCTGCTTGCTACTGATAAAAATTATTATGATAGATCCGAACTTTTGCGTCGGCTTTCAAAAGATCGAGCAGAAAGAACCCAATTTTTCTATTTAGTGAAACCACTTTTCAACAAAGATTTCTTCTATGAGATTGATGACAGAACGCTGCCACTTACTTCTGCACTTACCGAAGACGCCTTCATAAAATTTGTACGTTCTGATACGCCAGGTATATATTCAGGCATAGTTAAGGAATATGATCCAATGAATATGCAATTGGAAGTGTCGAATATCAAAACGGAAATGGTTGAGAATTTGAACTTACTCTACCCTCTATATAATTTTATGTCATGGCGACCAAAATTGAAGCCTTAAACATTTTGTATTGTTTAATTTTCTCTGTCGTTACAAAACAATTAATTTTAATTATAATTCACTATCA
>JACSRR010000407.1 GCA_014879635.1 Ignavibacteriaceae bacterium
GAAAATTAATAAATGTCAATGTAAAATGATATTATGACGCTGAAGGCGTCAAATGTTTGTAGAAAAAAGAATAATCTGATTTATTCGACCCTGAAGGGTGTCGCATGTTAATTTTTCACCAAAATCATCTTATCTTAAATAATCTCAAGGACAAAAACAAAATTATAATGTTAAATAAATCTTACTTAAATTTGTTGTTTGAATAAAAATTAATTATTAAAAATTGCAAAAAAAATACTTATTCACCATAATATATTTACTTCTCTTACTTGCCGGTTGTAACAAACCACTTGAGTTACCGGCAAACTATACAGTCACCATTGAACAGCTCAGGATTGAAAAAGATATTTCGATGAGAGATTCTGAAACATCTCCTTTTAATGTTGATACTACAATAGAATTTAGTAAGTTAAAATATTTCCCTGTTAACCAAAAATTTGTTTTCGAATCAAAATTGTACGAGTATGACAACAAAGAAGAAATTACGATTTTTGGAACTAAAGGAGAGGCAAGAAAAGTTTTAAAATTTGGTTATGTGGTTTTTAACTATGACGGAAAAGAGCATAAAATTAATGTTTATTTGGGTAAATCAAAAGACGGTACAGAATATCACAGTATTTGGTTCACTGATTTAACAACAGGTAAAGAAACTTACAAAGTAGGCCGTTATTTAGACTTCGAATATTCGTCTGATAAATCAAAAAAATACTTGATAGACTTTAACCTTGCTTACAACCCATACTGTGCCTATAGCCCGATATATTCGTGTGCAATTCCGTCAAAAGAAGATTTTATTGATATAGCAATTACAGCCGGAGAGAAAATATTTGAGTCAAAACCGGCGGAGAATAATTAATTGGTAATTTTTTTAGATAAGGATGCTCCTGATGAAAAGATTCAGGAGATAATTGATAAAATAAGAGAGTTAGGTTTCTCAGTGCAAAAGTCTGAAGGTCAGAATCAAACGGTTATAGGTGTAGGCGGAATTAAACCCGAATATGACTTAAAACCAATATCGCTTATTGAGGGAGTATCAAAAGTACTCGGTATTTCGGAGCCGTATGTTTTTGCGGGTCGTGAATTTAAACAAACGGATACGGTTGTTCAAATCGGAGATGTAAAAATTGGAGGTGAAGAAGTAGTTATTTTTGCCGGTCCATGTGCAGTTGAAAGCGAAGAGCAAATTTTTAATATAGCCGGTCAAATAGCGAAAGCAGGTGCTAAAATTCTTAGAGGCGGCGCATATAAACCGAGAACTTCACCTTATTCGTTTCAAGGTTTGGGCGAACAGGGGTTAAAACTAATAAGACAAGCGGCTGACCAAAATAACTTGCTTGTTATTACAGAGATTTTGGAAAGTTCTCAGATTGATTTAATAGGAAAATATACCGATATTTTTCAAGTTGGCGCCAGAAATATGCACAATTACCCTCTCTTAAAAGAATTAGGGAAAATCGATAAACCTGTTATGCTTAAAAGGGGATGGTCAGCTACAATTGACGAGTTACTAATGTCAGCCGAATATATTCTTGCGGGCGGTAACATGCGTGTAATACTTTGCGAACGGGGAATAAGAACCTTTGAGCCTTCCACTAGAAATACTTTTGATGTTTCTGCAATTCCCGTTGTTCACCAAAAAAGCCATTTGCCAATAATTGCCGACCCTTCGCACGCAACCGGCTTCAGAGATAAGGTTATCCCCGTATCAAGAGCGGCTATTGCAGCAGGGGCAGATGGCTTGATGATTGAAGTTCATCATAATCCGCAAAAAGCTCTTTCCGATGGTCCACAGGCTTTGTTACCTGACCAGCTCATGCAGATGATGACTGAAATTAGAGCTATCGCAAAAGCAATAGGTAGAACAATTTAGAGATTATTACCGGCTTTCCGGATTACTTTTTACCTGTTAATTTATTTACTTAAATATAATATTAACGGTGTATTTTTAATTTTTCTGTCTTTTAATTCTTCTTTACTCCCGTACTTTTACAAACAAGTAATTTTGTCTTGGTAAGTAACGGGTTTCTAATAATTTTAGAATCTGATTAACATTGGTTACAATAAAAAGTTCATTATTTAGACGATTTCCGGAGCTTATCTTCGGATTCAGTACCAAAATTGACTCCAATTCACAACCTCCTTATGATTTCAACCTTTCATTAGCCGTTGAAGACGAACCTGAAACAGTTTTAAGCCGCAGGAAAAGATGGGTTGAAAGTTTAGGTCTCAACTTGGAAGACTGTGCAATTCAAAAACAGACGCACGGCAACAAAATTAGATTTGTATCATCAGGCGGTCATAAAAGTGAAAGCGATGCAATGATTACCGATACACCCGGAACAGGAATCCTGATCAGTTCGGCAGATTGCCCGGCAATATTTCTTTATGATAAAAAAAAGAAAGTGATAGCGGGTATTCATTCAGGTTGGCGTGGTACCGAGTTAAAAATTGTCGAAAAAGCTTTAAACACGCTTGAGAATGCCTTTTCTTCGAAACCGGAAAATATTTACGCATATATATCGCCTGCAATTTCTGTTTCCAATTACGAGGTAGGAGCTGAAGTAGCAGAAAAATTCGATAGAAAATACTTGTTCAAATTACCTACAGGTAAATTTCTTTTGGATGTACCTGCATGTAATTATGATTTGTTACTTAATTCGGGCATACCGGTAAAAAATATTCAAGCCTCAAGATTATGCACTTATGAATTAGAAAATCTGTTGCAATCATATAGGAAAGGCGGAAAAATATCAGGCAGGGCGTTAGGTTTAATTGCCATTAGGAGAAAAAAGTGAATTTAAAAAATGTAGCAGGTTATGCTTTTATTTGTTTATTGTGGGGTTCTACTTGGTTAGCAATTAAACTCGGGTTAGATTCACTTACACCTTTTATGTCGGCAGGTTTACGCTTTACTTTAGCATCAATTCTAATTTTCGGGATAATGAAGGTAAAATCAGTAAAACTTGTATCAGACCCCATTGCAATAAAATTGTATATTTATATGGGATTTTTATCGTTCTTAGTACCTTTTGGCTTAGTGTATTGGGCAGAACAGTTTATTGATTCGGGAATAGCCTCGGTAATTTTTGCAATTTTTCCGTTCTCAGTACTTATAATGTCTTACTTTTTTTTGAATGTAGATGATATTTCGGTAATCAAAATATTGGGAATGGTTCTCGGGTTTTTAGGAATAGGAATAATTTTTTCGGATAGTTTTGCTCAGGGATTTAATTTAACAGATCAATTTTGGGGTATGGCAGCAGTTGCTCTAAGTGCTGTAATGCAATCGGTTGTTTTAGTTTTGATCAAAAAACACGGTTCACATTTAAACCCGCTTTCAATGAATGTTATTCCTATGGCAATAGCAGGCGTGGGATTAACATTAGGAAGCTTCGTTTTTGAAGATGTATCTAAAAATACTTTTGACTTGGCAGGAATAGCTTCAATAGGATATTTAGCGGTTTTTGGTTCCATTTTTACATTTACGATTTATTATTATTTGTTGAAGAGAGTAAGTGCAGTATTTATGTCGTTAGTGGCTTTTATAACTCCCATAGTGGCGTTAGTATTAGGGTGGTGGTTAAACGGCGAAGCGTTAACCGGGCAACATTTGGCAGGTAGCGTTTTAGTCTTGATAGGGCTCTTGTTAGCAAATTTAACATATAATAAGAATCTAAAAGTTAAAGCAAAATGAATAATATTATAAGAATAAACAAAGCCGTATTTTATGCGTATCATGGCGTTTTAAAGGAAGAGCAGCGGTTTGGCGGTAAATTTGAGGCAGATATTGAAATGCACATCGATTTTTCAGCCGCAGCCAAAACGGATAGTTTAAGCAATACAATCGATTATGAAAAAGTATATTCTATGATTTCAGAGATTTCTACATCTAAGAAATTTTACCTTATTGAAACTGTTGCGTATATGATTATTGAAAAATTATACGAAACTTATAAAGATTTGACTCTTGCAGTTATTAAAGTAAGAAAAAACAATCCACCCATAGGCGGTGTTGTAGATAGTGTAGAAGTTGAAATTGAATTGACTAAGAGTGAATATTTGAGTTTGAAATCTTCCGGCAAATATGAACAAATTTTTGATAAAGAGGGGTAATTATTGAGCAATCCGGTTATCTCTTATATTGCCGGAGGTTCTAATCTCGGGAACAGAATTGAAAATCTGCGGAATGGTATTGTTAAAACATGCGAACTTGAAGGAACAACTTTTAAAAATGTTTCTTCGGTTTATGAAACAAAACCATTTGGACCGGTTGAACAACCCGATTTCCTAAATTTGGTTTTTGAAGTTGAAACTTTTTTACCGCCCGAAAATTTGCTTGAATATTTAAAAGAGATTGAATTAAATTGCGGCAGGGTATCAACCGTAAAGTGGGGTGCAAGAGTATTAGACTTAGATATACTCTTTTTTGGTGATTTAATATTTGAAAGTGAAAAATTAACAATTCCGCACAAAGGCATTTTAGAACGGGATTTTTTTCAAATTCATTTGTTAGAGTTAAATAATGATAAAAAATT
>JACSRR010000408.1 GCA_014879635.1 Ignavibacteriaceae bacterium
AAATTTATTGGTGTTACTTCGGTTCGCTTTAATACTCTAAATTTTTCAACTCTAATACAATCTAATTATACATCATTTGACCTAACAATTGCAACTAAAGAAGGATTTCTTATTTTACATGATAATTGGAATTTTGTAGAAGTAGGGAAGAAAGTAACCGATCAATTTAATGATGTTATAGAACGAACCGATAGAGAAGAGTTCTTTAGAAGATTTCTGAGTGGCGATTCAGGGAAAATGGAGTTGAAGTACATTGACAGAAGTGATAAATTGATTGTGTTTTTTACACCGGTTGATTTTGCAGATCTTTTAATCAGTATTTCGATTAGTGAAAATGAAGCAATGGAAGAAATAAATGACCTTATTTATACCACAGTTCCTAAAGGTATAGCGCTTATAATTTTTGTACTTATTTTAACCTTTATTAGCATCGGCAAAATAATTAATCCTCTTGCAAATATCACAAAGCAGATTAATGAATTATCAGAAAAAAAAGAGTTAAACAAACTTACAACAAAATCAAATGATGAAATTTCAGTATTAGTCAACTCTTTTAACAAACTTGTTGATGAGTTATCGAAAAGAGAAACTGAACTTAATGAGACAAAAAACAGGTTAAATTTTGCTCTTCAAGCTTCCAAAGATGGTATATATGACCACAATCTCCAATTAAACACTCTTTACTTTAGCGACAGAATGTTCGAAATGCTTGGTTATTCTCCAAGCGAATTTACTCCCAGTTACAAACAATTTTTGGGTATGATTTATCATGAAGACCTTGAAAGTACTCTCAAATCAATAGAAGATGCCGAAATCAACCAAACCGATTCCAATTTTGAAATGAGAGTAGTTAAAAAAGACGGAGAGTTAATCTGGATCAGATCTAAAGGGATGGTAGTTCAAAGAGATAATTCCGGAAAATCAATTAGAATTGTTGGTACATTTACGGATGTAACCGAAAGAAAAAATTATGAATCACAGATCTTAGAATTAAACAGAAGTCTTGAAAGAAAAGTACACGAGCGAACAATTGAACTTCAATTTAAATTAAATGAAATTCATGAAATTAATATCCAGTTAAATTCTCAAAAACAGGCTTTAAATGCGGCTGCAGTAGTTTCGGTAACTGATTCATCGGATATTCTACTTGAGGTAAATGAAGAATTTTGCAGGATTTCTAAGTACTCACAAAGTGAGCTAATCGGTCAAAGTTATCGAATTTTAAACAGTGGTTACCACTCAAAAGAATTTTGGGGTAATATATACAATTTGCTATATAGCGGGAATATAGTTAGGGAGAAAATTTGTAACAAAGCAAAAGACGGGTCACTTTTCTGGTTAGATTCAGTTATTGTGCCTGTAAAAGGAAGTTCCCAAAAAATTGAAAGGTTTTTTACGGTAAGTTTTGATGTTACCGAAATTGTTAAATCTGAAAAAGCTCTTTCTTTGGCCGAAAAGAAAAGTCGAACCATATTAGAAGCAATTACAGAGGGTATTTTCGGCACAGATTTAAACGGGATTATTACTTTTGTAAATCCGGCAGCTTGTAATATACTTGGATTTACGGAAGAAGAAATGATCGGCAAAGATGCACACATTCTTTTTCATCATTCTTTTTTTGACGGAAATCCATATCCCATTGAAGAATGCCCTATGCATAAATCTCTTAAGAACGGTGAACCGTTATCAAGCAGTGAATTTTATTGGAAGAAAGACGGAAATTCTATTCCGGTTGAATTTTCATCAAATCCCTTTTTTGCTGACGGTAAAATTGACGGTGCAGTAGTTAGTTTTAGGGATGTAACAATTAAAAGAAAATTAGAAGAAGAGTTAAACACAGCATTAAGAAAGGCAGATAACGCACTTAAGCTTGCTAACGCCGGATTTTGGAATTTACCTTTAGAACAGTATGAATTTATACAACAATCACAAAAAACCGCAGAAATTTTAGGTCTTCATCCTACGGCGGATTATAAATACCCGCTCAAATTGTGGAGAAAACTTCTTAATGATGCCGGTGAATCAACGGCAAAAACTGTCTTTGAAAAGCTCAAAAATTTGATTGCCGGCAGGTCAGAAAATTATGACATTGTTTATTCATTCAAACGACCTATTGATGGAAAAGTAATTTGGGTTAGAGAACTTGCCGTCAAAAATAAAGATTATTTGGGTAATTCTCAGGTTTTTGGTGTGATTCAAGATATCACAAAAATGAAATTGATTGAGGAAGAACTTTCATTGGCAGCAAATGCAGCTAATTCAATAATTGATAATATCCCGATTCCTACTTCAGTGAATAAAAAATCTGATAACACTATAGTTCGAATAAATAAAGCAATGGCTGATTTTCACGGATTGAGGATAGAGGAAATTCAGGGCTCAAGTTGTACTGAATGGTACGAAAATCAAAATGATATCGAGAAAATTCGCACAATTATTAATAATGAAGGTGAAGTAACTAATTATCCGGTTAAATTTAAGAGATTAAAAACTGGGGAACTCAGAGACACTTTGGTTTCGTATAGACTGCTTAAATATTTTGGGAATGATTGTTTTGTTTCGTCAATTCTTGATATAACAGATATAACGAGAGTTGAAAAAGAGCTTGCTCTTTCACTCTCAACAGCAGACAGCATCATAGATTCAATAATGATTCCAACAATTGTAGCCAAAACAGCGGATGGTTCAGTTTTGAGAGTAAATAAAGCGATGGCAGAGTTCCATCAGATGGCAGCTAATGAGTTACTCAGTACTAAAGCAACCGAATGGTATTTTAATCCTAAAGAAAGGGAGAATTTAATATCGGAGTTAAACTTAAATGGATTTGTCACTAATGTTGAACTTCAATTAAGGAGGAAAAAGACAGGTGAAATTCGTTCTGTATTAGTCTCAATGATTAAAATGAAATATTATGACGAAGAAGATTGCCAAGTTGGCAGTTTTATGGATATAACCGAAATCAAAAAAATACAATCCGAATTAGAAGAAGCCAAAAAGATTGCAGAAGATGCAACCCAAGCAAAAAGTAATTTTTTAGCTACAATGTCACATGAAATTAGAACCCCGATGAACGCCGTTTTGGGCTTAACAAATATTCTGCTTAAAACAGAACTAACCTATAAACAGTATGATTATCTTTCAAAAATTGACCGGTCTGCATTTTCTTTGATGGGAATAATCAATGATATATTAGATTTTTCGAAAATTGAAGCAGGTAAAATACAATTAGAAAATATTCCTTTTGATTTAGAAAGCCTACTTGACACATTATCAAACAATATTGCCATGAAAGCTCAAGAAAAAGGGTTGGAATTTGCACTGAGAATACATCCCAATGTACCATTAAATTTACTTGGTGACCCTTTAAGAATTGGACAGATACTAACAAATTTTTGTAGTAATGCCGTCAAATTTACAAACAAAGGCGAAGTTGTTATTACAGTATCAATTAATAACTTGCAAGATGATAAGGTTGAAATAATTTTTGTAGTTAAAGATACCGGTATCGGAATTGATAGTGTAAAAATTAATAAACTTTTTTCGGCATTTCAACAAGCTGATTCATCAATAACAAGAAAGTTTGGAGGTACAGGTTTAGGGTTAGCAATAAGCAGAAAATTATCGGATTTGATGCACGGGAAAATATGGGTTGAAAGTTTAGAAGGAATTGGAAGTAAATTTTATTTCTCTGTTGAATTAGGGGTGCAAAATTTACAGAAGAGGAAAAAGTTTATTCCTGCTCCTGATTTAAGAGGGATGAAAGTTCTTGTTGTCGATGACAATGAATCAAGTTGTATTATACTAAAAGAAATTCTAACAAGTTTTACATTCAAAGTATCAACAGTTTCATCCGGGCAAGAAGCAATCCAGGAATTAAGAGAGCACTCAGATGACCCTTTTGATTTAATGTTAATAGATTGGAAAATGCCGGGATTAGACGGAATAGAAACCACAGAAAAAATTAATGATGAATTCTCTAATCATGCTCCCGTTATTGTAATGGTTACCGGTTTTGGTAAAGAAGATATTGCACATAAGGCTTCAGAAATTGGAATTCAAGGCTTTTTGACAAAACCTGTAAGTTCTTCTAATATTTTCAATCTGATTATGAAGATTTTCCATAAAGAAGGGAAAATTATCAGGGAAAATGTTATTACACCTCAATTGAGTGAATCTGATATGTCAGCATTTAGTGGGTTAAAGTTATTGTTAGTTGAGGATAATGAAATTAACCAAATTGTTGCAACGGAAATGTTATCTGAAATTGACATTTCTTGCGATGTAGCTAGTAACGGTGAAATTGCTCTGAAAATATTAAATGAATCTCAGCCCGATAATTACGCGGCTGTTTTAATGGATATTCAAATGCCGGTTATGGATGGTTTTACTACAACCCGTGAAATTAAAAAGATTGACAAATATAAAAATCTGCCGATAATTGCTATGACTGCAGATGCAATGGTTGGTGTAAAAGAACAATGTTTAGAGGCCGGGATGGTTGATTATGTTTCAAAACCAATTAACCCG
>JACSRR010000099.1 GCA_014879635.1 Ignavibacteriaceae bacterium
TAATAGCTTCACTATTAAAGCTGTTTATATGAAATAGTGAATTTAGTTGATAGTGGGTTGTGGATAGAATTTAGTGAACAATACTCCCACTGATACAAAAAGAAATTTAGGAAAATGGAAATGAAAAAATTGTTAATAATTTTATTCTATATCATATTATTTGGCGTAAGTATAAACGCTCAAATAACACAAAATAAACCGGGAAAGGATTATTTCCCTCACATTGGATTCTTTGATTTTATGGTGCAGTATCTTCATGTACCAAACAACCTAAGTGGCAGTGCTGCCATTGAAAATAGTGTAAATAGACAAGGCTATTATCATCAAGCATTGAAGGCTTTAGGTTTAACTAATTTAGTAACTGATTGGAAAGAATATAACAGAGTTTTTACTAATCCTACAGGTAATAACCAATATTACATCAATGATATGGGCATAGAGTGGTATTCTAACCCTGCTAATAAATTCTTAAAATCATTTGGTCATGATAAAGAAAACTACACCCTCGTTTTTGGCGGAGGAACTGTTGGTGATATTGGTGAAGATAAAAACTTTGGATTTCAAAAATCAATTCTTCCCAGTTCCAGTTATTGGTGTATGAGTAATGCACAAACACTCAACAATGTTCATATACGGAGTGGCAATACTATTACGGGCAGTTATTATCCAGAAACTAACCCAACAGAAAAATATGTAAGATACGCAAATGTTAATATTGATCAAGAAGGTTGTTTAGTTTGGGGTGAAGTTCCTGCCTCACAGTTTTATTTTACAAAAGCGTATCACATTGAAATAGAGTTTAAGGTCTCTAATTTCAATGGTAACCCAAATGACACCTTATTTACAATCCACACTTATAATCCTCAACCTCCGGTTTTCCCCGTCCCAATAATACCTCGTCCTTCATTTTATGAAGAAGAAGAAGACCCTGACTTAGCGAATAAATTATATCTGCCATTCTCCGTTCGTTTTCAGGATATAAATTTAGTTGATGATTATGATTCTTATACAACCGGTAGATTTACGATAGAAAAAGCTTCAGGCATCGGCTTTTATGTAGTATGGCATAAAAAATCCGATTTATATATTGAAAGTATCACAATTTATGATGAAGATTTTATGAACAATGTGTTGCCACGAAATACCGGCCCAAGTATGCAAGCACTAGAAAATAGATACGGTTCAAGTGCGAATTCATTACTACAGAATATCTATTTAGATGAACCTTTTATGCTAACTTCAAAAGCAAGAGGAATATTACAAAATGAAATTAAAAGCAACACTACTTTAGATTATTTAGAAGTTAACGGAGCAACAGGTATTTATCCGGATTATTTTTTGAGGTTTGATCATGAATACGCAATAGATAAGTCAAGTTTAAATCCACATTACAAAGACTATGTATTGTATAATTTATATCCTTTCGGAGAGGCGGTTACAATTTCCCAAGAAGATGTACAAGCAAGTTTAGATTATATGGTAAAAGGTAGTTTTTGGGGCTATGGTCACGATAATTACGAATATGATGATATTGGTTTAGTTGCAGCCCAAAGACAAGCTCAAAGATATGGTGAAAAGAGTGATGCGGAACACTTACCCTTATTTATGACTTTACAGGTTCATGCGGAACATCAATTAGCGCCGGACACTTTTGTTTTTCAACAAAATGCGGCAGCGGGTAAACGCCCACCAACAAAAGATGAAATTTTTGCAATGGGAAATATATCAATTGCACACGGTGTAAAGGGGTTTATGTATTATATGATACCTACAAGAAGTGAAATAAGAGGTAACAGTGTGCACAATCCTCCATGGGGCACTTATGGGTTATTTGACGCAGCAGGTCAAGGTAATGTTGCTTATAAGTGGAATTATGCAAGTAGCACACCAACTGCTGCAGGTTTATGGCAAGACCCTGCAGCTTTACAAGTACCGAATAATCGTTATGATGCGGTTCAAGAGTTTATTACAGATATCTCACAATTGGAAAACACTCTACTCAGGTTAAAATGGCTTGTTTACAGTTCATGGAAATTAAATTCAGCGGTACCTATGGATAGTCCTCCGGTGCTTGATTATAAAAGTTCACTAACAGGTGACTTTGAAAACAACCCGGATGACACAGTATTTGTTCATTTAGGATATTTTGAAGAGTATGCACACATACCTGACTACAATGAGGATGCTAAGTACATCTATGTAGTAAATAGAAGATGTAATGTAAATAATTCAGACAGGTATATACAATTACAATTTAATTCGGATTATTTGTGGCAACATTTTAATGGTAGAAACATAAGCGTTGTAGATGTTAAAAAAGACTCTACAGCTTCTTTACCTTACCCTTATAAATACACATTGTTTTTGAAGGCAGGTCATGGAACACTCTTAAAGATAATACCCACAATACAAGTAGGGGGAGATATAACCATAAACGAAACTGTACCTGCAGGAACATATAATTTACGAGAAAACCTTGTAGTAAAAAACGGTGCTGAACTTACCTTATCACCCGGTGTTAAACTTAACTTTGAAAACTCAAGTAAATTAGAGGTTAAAGACAATAGTAAACTAATTGCAAACGGTACATCCGGCCAAAAAGTTGAATTTGACTTTATTTCAAAAAATTGGACTGAAGGTAACGGTATAGCTTCATACAATTCAACATTATCACTAAACCATGTTGTAATTAAAAATGCAAGTTGCGGCATTTATAGCCATATAAGTAAGGGTGATGAATTAGATTATGTAGAAATCACTAATACATATACCGGAATAAGTTTGTATTATAGTTATAATAACGGTGAAGAAAAAACCCGTATATCAAATTCCACGATTGAAAACGCTCAATTGTGGGGTATCACAATGGTAGCATCAAAGCCGTTTTTATCGGAAAATAGGATAATCAATAACCCGGGAATAGGTATCAACGCATTAAAGGGTTCGGAACCCACATTATTAAATGAAGGCTTGACTTACGGTGGTAATTACTTCTTAAATAACAGTACATCAATTAAAGCAGTAAATTCATCTCCTCTATTATCAGATTATGGGGATAGTTACGGGTTAAATTGTTTTACGAACGATACTGTTTCACTACACACAATAGTTGAAGACCCGAGAATTGATTTGGAAATATACGCTAAAGGTAATTATTGGGGTGCAAGTGATCCACAAGATTTTAGGATACTTACTGAAGGTGAAGGTAGTGTGACAATAAATACATTTAACTACTTACCGGATTGTGGTCATCTCTTTACCACCGGAATAACAGCCAATAAAGGCGGAAGCAATAATAGTCTTACTGCGGGTATAGAAGAAACCGATAGTATAAAGTTATTGTTAAATAGCATCAGGCTACTCGTAAAAGAAGATCGATTAAGAGAAGCACAGTCAATATTAAACGGAATAATAATGGGGGAAGTTGAAGAAAAGTATAAAAAAATGGCGATAAAACTATTACCCTCTTGTTACAAAAGCGAAAACTTAACAGAGTTAACAACATATTTATTGGAAATCAGAAATCACGGAGAAATATTTAAGCCGGTAACAATGTTATTGATGAATATAGATACGGAAAATAAAGAAATATATACGGATGAGATACTAAACCCGGGCAGTAATAAAATGACACAATCAAGCGGGCAAACAGAAGAAATAATGGTAAAATTCAATCTTTTACTTGAAGAGAAAGTGAAAATAACCGGAGAAATAGACACCTTAGGAGTGATTAACCCGTTACTAGCATATTTTAACAACAATTTTCCTGAGAGTGAATACACATTGTTGGCAAACTTAATATTTAGCGATATAGACGCCCTTTATTCAAATCAGGGTAACAAACCGTTAAGTGGCGGTTCGGTACAAAATATAGAAGAAGCACAGGTAATTAAGGAGTATAAACTATACAACAACTATCCAAATCCGTTTAATCCTACTACGGCAGTAAAATTTTCGATAAAAGAGAAAAGTAACATATCGTTAGAAGTATTTAATATAACCGGTCAAAAAATAATGAATATAGTAAGCGGCGAGAAAGAAGAAGGGCTTTATGAATATACATTTGACGGCAGTAAATTGTCATCGGGAGTATATATAATAAGACTCACAGCACAATCATTAATTAATGCCGGCACATACTACACAAACACAATAAAGACAATGTTATTAAAGTAAATAGCATAAAAAATATAGAGGGCTGCAAATTAAAAGCAGCCCTCTTTAATAAAAAATACCTTCACTTGATTTTGCCTTAGTTGACAAAGTTAGTGGGTAGTTCGCTACGCTTGCAGTGGGTAGTGGGTAGAAAAAAAAGTTGATAGATCGCTAACGCTGACAGTGAACAGAAAGCTCGACGGGGGTCGGAGGTAAAGAGTGAAGAGTAAAGGGTGATCCCGACAAGAATCGGGAGTGAAGAGTGAAGGGGAAGCGAAACGCAATGAACTGAAAATTAATAAATGTCAATGTAAAATGATATTATGACGCTGAAGGCGTCAAATGTTTGTAGAAAAAAG
>JACSRR010000412.1 GCA_014879635.1 Ignavibacteriaceae bacterium
CCGAAGAACCTATGACGCAATCAAACTCGCCGCTCTCGTAGCGGCTTTTTTATACAACATTTATCAACACCTGTATACTTGTCTATGTGTGTGTTTGTGTGTAGTATATAGTCATATAAGTAACAGCATAAGGTATGGAAAAAAGATTAACTAAGGTAATTAAAATGAGACTAACTTTTATCGGTGCAGCTCAAACTGTAACAGGTTCAATGCATTTGTTAGATATAAACGGAAAACAACTTCTTCTCGATTGCGGTTTATACCAAGGTAGAAGAAAAGATGCTTATGAAATAAATAAAAATCTTGACCACTTTTCACCCGAAAAAATTGATGCAGTGATTCTCTCTCACGCTCATATAGATCACGCGGGTAATCTTCCTTCTTTAGTTAAGAAAGGATTTGAAGGAAATATTTTTTCAACCTTTGCTACAAAAGATTTATGTTCAATAATGTTAGCTGATTCTGCTCACATTCAGCAAAAGGATGTCGAGTTTGTCAACAAAAAAAGAAAGAAATTAGGTAAAAATTTATTTGAACCCCTTTATAATTTTCAAGATGTTCACAAAACATTAGGTTTATTTCAATCTTGTAACTATCATCAAAGAATAAATGTACTTCCCGGAGTAACAGCAACTTTTTATGATGCCGGTCATATTCTTGGATCAGCGATAACAGTTTTAGAACTTGAAGAAAAAGGGAAAAAACTAAAACTCTGTTTCACAGGTGATTTAGGAAGACCAAACCTGCCTATTCTGCGTGACCCTGAAAAAATACCGGATGTTGATTATTTAATTTGTGAATCTACTTACGGAGGAAGATTTCATGATGATTTTAGTGTCTCCGAAGAAAAAATGGCAGAAGTTATTACCAAAGCCTATGAAAGAAAAGCGAAAATAATTGTACCCTCTTTCAGCGTTGGAAGAACCCAAGAAATTGTCTTTCTGCTTAACAGACTCTTTGACGAAGAAAGATGTCCAAAAATTCCGGTATATGTTGATTCACCACTCTCAACTTCCGCAACCGAAGTTTTTAGATTACATCCTGAATGTTTTGATTTTGAAACCGCAGTATTCTTGTTGGAAAATAAAGATCCTTTCGGATTTGAAAAGTTGGAATATATTACTGATGTTGAAGAGTCAAAAGCATTAAACGGCAAACCGGGTCCAATGATGATTATTTCAGCGTCGGGTATGGCAGAATCGGGCAGAATTCTTCATCACCTCGCAAATAACATAGAAGATCCTAATAATATGGTTTTAATAGCAGGGTTTTGTGCCGAACATACATTAGGAAGGAGAATTGTAGAAAAAAATGAATATGTTAAAATTTTTGGCGATGAGTATAAATTGAACGCCGGAGTAACAGTATTCAATTCGCTCTCTGCACATGCAGATTCTGATGAAATGATTGACTACCTCTCAAATCTTGACCCTGAAAGAATGAAAGGAGTTTTTTTGGTTCACGGCGATTTAGAACAACAAGAAAAATTTAAAGTCCGGTTAAATGAAGAGTTACATTTTAAAAATGTATTTACACCTGCTAAGGGAGATACTTTTGAATTGGTATAAAAAAGTAAATTTATTAGATTATTAAATGAATTTTTGCTTTAAACTATTAATTCTTATAACTGTTTTTTTATCGTTTTCTTGTAATGACGGAATAACACTCTCCCCTTATGATGATGGGTTAGCACCCGCTGTTCCATCAGGTGTTTTTGTTGTGTTGGCTACTGACGGTTCTATTGTTCTTAGATGGAACGATAACCTTGAACCCGATTTCAGCAGTTATTCCGTTTATAAAAGTGTAAATGATACACTCAATTTTGTACAAGTGAAAACTGTTTTCTCCGCTTTTTTCCGGGAAGACGGGTTACATTATGATTCAGTTTACTATTACAAAATTCAGTCATTTGATAATTCAAAACGGGGATCAGTTTTTTCCGATCCAATTTCAGCCGCTCCCGTGAATAGATATGCTCCCGGTACACCTTTAAGATTATCGGTATTCGGATTAAATAATGAGGGAAAATTATCTATAAATTTAACTTGGGTACCTCCATTTGACAGAGATATCGCATTTTTTGAAATTTACCGTGATACTCTACCAAGTTTTATTCCTGATACACTTAATCCTCACGCATTTGCATTCGAGAATTATTTTACCGATACACTAAATTTAGAAATAGATAAAAATTATTACTATGCGATTAGAACGGTGGATAAAGGAAGTTTAAAATCCGCTTTTTCCGGTTACGATTCTGATATTATTAATAAATTGGCATCTCAAATTTTTCCCTCTAACGGCGAACTAACTGAATACTTTGTTAATTTTAGTTTACTTTCAATCAACAAGCCCGCAAATTATACTATTTATCTATACGAAAATCCTTCAACTTCGGCAATTTGGAGCAAAGTTTTTAGTTCTTCTGCAGTTAATGATACAATCGAAGTATTGTTTAATGCTCCATTCATTTATCCTGATGTGAAATACTATTGGAGAATAGTAACTCATTCTAAAGATAACGCAGTACCTAACAGTATTTCACCCGTAACTCAATTCAGGTTAAAATAGTGGTTAAAAATCTTTTGATTTTTCTTCCTCTATTATTCCTTTTTTGGGAAAGCAACCTGCTAGCACAAGTGATAGTTGATTCAACAAATTTACTTTCCCCCGCTAAATCAGGAAATGTTATAACTTCCGAATTTTCTAAAGAACTAAACATTTATAATTTACGACTCTTTGGAAACTATGTTTTTGAAAATGAGAATTTTTTAATCATGACAAAAAATTCGTTCAATTCAAATTTGACTAAAGGAAGACAAAGTAACATTAGAGATGAAGAGAATTTTTTTCTTTCCGGTTACTATAAAATTAATAACTTTGTTAATCCCGGTTTTTTTGCCCACTCAACAACCTACTCAGATTCACGAGAAACGGAACTGAATAAAACATCTTCATCATATCTTGCCTTTTATAATCCTGTCAATTTTGAAAATACTTTTGTGCTCAATCCTTATGCCGGATATATCATTGATAAACAAGCAGAAAATAGCGATGAGGGATTTCTGTGGGGTTTTGAATCTTCATTAAATCAATTCCAAATTCCGGGTGTGCTTTTTTCATCTACAGCTAAAGTTAGAGATGAAAATATTTCACCGAGAAAAAATATTTTTAGAGATGTAAGAGTATCTGCATATAGCGAAACGGGTGAGGAATTTAACAATCTTTTTAATGTTAGATATTTTGAAAATTCCCGCGACTTTTACTTCACTGCCGATAGTTCGATAATCTCAATTTTTAATGTCAAAAATAATATTCAAACAAGAGATGAAAGATCAATCCATATTGAAGATGCACTTACTCTAAGCAATTTTCTGACAGGTGCCGAATTTAAATTGACCGGAGGAATCTTTAGTCGTTTAATATCACGCACTATCAGATATAAAAATCCATCCGTTAATTTGAGCAACCAATTTGACTCAGAGGTAGAAGAACTGAAATTTGATTTAAGTGCAGAATACTTTCAAGTGTCAGATGATTTTTTAGTAAGAACTGCTATCCTGTATTCTGAGAGAGACGAAAAACACAAATTAATTAATACTCAAGGATTGAATCCCTTTTTTATAAATAGTAGAAATGATGAAGAAACAGCTAAGAATAACTTTTCGACAAGATTATCGTTCAGATTTTCGGGAATCTATTTTATCTCTGAGTTTTCTTCACTTCGTCTTGATTTTCTCCAATCAAAACTTAAATATGATACTCCCCCTCTACTAAATTTTGATGACCGTGATGAATTGCTAACAATAGCTAAATTGAGCTATTCTTTAAATTTTAATAGTGTTTTATCCGGATTTGCTGGTTTTGAATATATTCAGAGTAGAACAAATTATCTTTTTGCTCAAAGAAGTGCAAACAACAATACGAGCCGTTCCCTCAAATTTTTTACCGGAACAGCACTCAAAACTAATTCAGTGTATAATTCTGTAAACTGCGAAGTTATGGCAAATTACATTGTTTACGAGTATGAAGATATTAACCCAAATTTCAAAAGTTACTCGTTCAGATATGCACTTTTCTCTGATTCCACATTTATTAAAATTTCTGAAAGAATACAATTCCAATTAACCGGTTACTTTAAAATTGCAGAACAGGGTGAACTTAAATGGAATGCTTTCACTGTTAGTCCGCTTAAGGATATTTATGAACTTTACTTTAAGACAGGACTTTCTCTAAATTACAGTAATTTTTCCTGTTTTAGCGGATTTAGATATTACTCTCTCGATAATTTCAGTTTCAGAAAAGGAGAGAGAAATAAAGATTCGGGATATAAAAGTATAGGACCCGCATTAGAATTTTTTTACAGTATAGCAAATTTTATGGAAGTTAATCTTACCGGCTGTCTCTTATACACATCT
>JACSRR010000232.1 GCA_014879635.1 Ignavibacteriaceae bacterium
CCGAGATCTACACTCTCTCCGTCGTCGGCAGCGTCAGATGTGTATAAGAGACAGGGTATTAGGAGCCTATATAAGGGAGTCAATTCTAGTAAAAAAGTATCAACCTTTATACAACCGTAGACTAAAACGAAATAAGAACCTAATAAAGCTTGAACAATATTATGATGAAAACGGCTACATTAATCTTAGGATTAACCATGACAACGACTTCAATGTTGAAAAACTAGAGAACCTTGTTGGTGTTTTTAGAAGTAAGCTTGAGCTGACAGAAAAATTACAGGAAATTTCAAAAATAAACTGTCTGTGTTCAAAGTTAATGAATTTAGAGAAAACTAAACATGCATGTTTTTCTTATCAGCTTGGCATATGCAAAGGTGCTTGTGTTCAAAAGATACCTCCAGAACAATATAACTTGCAGTTCGAAAATGCTTTTAAGGATATAAGAATTGCAAATTGGCCTAGCAACTCAGATATTGAGATAACTGAGAAAAATGGAGAACTTATAGAAAGTTTAATATTTAACAAGTGGGGCTTTATAAGATCAAGTTTGAACGATGAAATTTTTGCAGATTTTAAAGAGAATATTAACTTTGATTTAGATATCTACAAAATTCTCTATGGTTATCTTAAAAAACGTGGCGAATTTGCCTCAGCTGATATTGGGTGACAGACAGAGAGATTTGCCGCCACCTTACTATACAATATGCATGTTTTCGGCAAGTTTGATTCTTGGCCCCGTAGGGTCAGGAATCTTTATACTTGCCGTTCCATCGCGGATGATTACCTGAAACACGCGGTGATAACCGAATGCTTCTTGATCAAACCACAGAATTACCTGTCTAATCTCATCGCCCTGAGACTCATCTCTACATCTGTCTATATAGGCATGTGCCCTGACATTTCTGTAGGAATTCAGGACTTCAGGTGAATCTGTTTTGCTACCTTGGCTTAATGACAGAAGCCTCACTTCACAATCGTGATCTTCTACCCCGTCCGATCCTAACAACACCTCTACCGCTCGCAGGTAGAGTCCGCTTACCTCAAGCCTCTGATTGGTACCCGGGAGTTTTAATGCCATAGCATCTCCATATCGGCGACCAGCAATTCTCTCTGTCTTTTGCAGTGATTATAGCATTAATATATCTCAAACTTCTTCAAAAGCTTCTTATTACCCTCAATCTGATATTGCAACAATTCAGAATAAATACCAGGTTTTGCTGATAACTCCTGTGGAGTACCGACTTCCTCAACTCTTTTATCGTTCAATACAATAACCTTATTTGCATTTTGTATAGTTGAAAACCTATGTGCAATTATAATCACTAATCTATCCTTAACTAGATTATCAATTGCCTCACTTACTTCACTCTCAGATTTTGCATCTAAACTTGAAGTAGCTTCATCTAGAATTAATATTGGTGCATCTTTATATATGGCTCTTGCAATTTGAATTCTCTGCCTTTGACCACCTGAAAGTCTTACACCCCTCTCCCCTACCTCGGTATCAATCCCCTTTTCTAGATTCGAAACAAAATCCCAGGCATTTGCCTTTTTAAGTGCGTCGACTACTTTAGTATCATCAATTTCCGAACCGTAAGCTACATTTTCTTTTATGGTAGATGAAAAAAGCTCATTTTCTTGAAAAACTAAAGAGATATTCTTTCTCACAAAATTTGCAGAGACCTCTTTATAATTCTTACCGTTAAGGAATAAATCCCCCGAAGTTGGGTCATAGAATTTTAGAATAAGGTTTACTATTGTTGATTTACCAGCCCCGCTAGGACCAACTAAAGCAACCATTTCGTTTTGTTTAATTTTAAAAGAAATGTTTTCAAAAACTTTTGAATTTTCACCATAATTAAACGAAACATTTTTAAATTCAAGCTCTGGCGATTTTACCAGTTCTACTGATGAGTCATTCTTATAATCCTCTTTAGAATCTAATGCAAGAATTTCAAAATACTCTTTTGAACCTGATTCGGCCATTTGAATTTGACCTAATATGAATGACATACCAAATAGTGGCTGTCTCGCTCTATCCACTAACTGTATCAGTACAATTACAGTACCAATTGTTATTAAGCCTTCAAAAGCGTTATAGAATATTATAATGCTTGTAGCAAATAGTATTAAATATAAAACGAATTCTCTTGAAAAATCGAATATATGAAACTCGTTGCTTTGTTTTCTGTAAATTTTGTTTATCGAAGTTAGGTTATCAGAAACTATATTAAATTCTTTTTGCTCATTGGTATAACCTTTTACCAGCTTAATGTTACTAATAGCTTCTTGTATTCTTCCTCTTGTTTGATCTTCAATCACATTTTTTACCTCTTCTTTTTTACCCCATCTTTTTGTGGAAATTGAACTTATTGCTAGATAAATTGGGAATATTATAACCATAAGTACTCCTAGAGCTAAATTATAGTAGCCTAGAATACCAATAACTATAATAGCCTGTAAAAATGTGGGTATTATAAAATTAGTTGCAGTATTAATGAATCCTTGTATTGTAGTTATACCTCTATTTAGCTGGTTTACTATTTTTCCGGAAACTTCTGAATCGTAATATGATTGGGGCAAAGTAAATGCTTTATCGTAAAAGATTTCTGTTAATAACTGTCTTATTTTTCCAGCTAGATGATCTCCAAGTCTTTGGGTAAGTGATCTAGCAATTAAAAATACTATTGTTGCCGCAAAAGATATAGCTAGGAGTCTTACAAGTTCATCTGTCTCACGACTTTCACTCCCTGCTTGTTTAACTACCTCATCCAAAATTCTTCCCGATAGTAATGGAGTTACTATTTCAAAAGCTGCACCCACAATCGAAATTAAAATAATACTTACCATAAGTCCGTGCAGGGGCTTTGCAATTGAAAGAATTTTAAAAATATTTTTCATAATTCATAATTTTAAATAAGACATTTGATTATACCTGATAATATTATTGGTATAATCTATAAAATATTAGAAAGTAAAGTTATGGCACAACAAATCAAATTAATATCTTGGAATGTAAACGGTATAAGAGCTGCATTAAAAAAAGGATTCTTGGAATATGTAAAAGACGAAAATCCAGATATATTATGTATTCAAGAAACCAAAGCCCAACAAGGCCAAGCTGAGGTTGATTTACCCGATTACACAGAATACTGGAATTCAGCAATAAAAAAAGGTTATTCAGGTACAGCCATATTTACCAAAAATCAACCTCTAAAAGTAATTAATAACATTATAAGTGAGGGCAAAGAAATTGAAACCACAGACAAATATGGGAATGCCAACTCTGAAGGCAGGGTAATTACCGCAGAATTCGAAAAATTTTTTGTTGTAACTGTCTATACTCCTAATGCTAAACAAGCACTTGAAAGACTTGAATTCAGACACAAAATTTGGGATGTTGAATTTTTGAAATACTTAAAAGAACTGGAAAAAACAAAACCAGTAATTTTTTGCGGAGATTTGAATGTTGCTCACACTGAAATCGACTTAAAAAACCCAGACACCAATCACCATAGTCACGGATTCACAGATGAAGAAAGAGAAGGATTCTCTAATTTTATAGATGCAGGATTTATCGATACTTTCAGGAAATTTCATCCAGGCGAACCAAATCACTACACATGGTGGTCCAACTTTGGAGGTGCAAGAGCTAGGAATGTGGGATGGAGAATTGACTACTTTCTTGTTTCAAAATCTCTTGAGGACAATTTAAAAGATGCTTTCATTAAGCCTGCTGTAATGGGCTCAGATCATTGCCCCGTTGGTATTGTATTAGAAATTTAGACTAATGTTTTAAATTCTTCTGTCGCAACAGTATCTCTTAAAATAGGCAGTTCGCTCGGAAGCTCATAATCTGAACTCACATAAGCCAGTGTTATATGTGGCTTGAATTCGTATGAATTTGGTCTATCACTAAACTTACGTATTTTATTTACAACTGTAGATAAAGTTTTATCACTATCATCTACTGTAACGATCAATATTTTGTATAAACTCTCAAATCCATTTAAAAGCGAAAGTTCTTTTAATTTAAGTTCCTTTATTTGTACTGAACTTAGTAGCTTATTCAAATCTGCATTCTCAATTGCCTCAGGCTTTAAACCGTAAAAAAATGTTAAGTGTGCATTATCAGTAACATTACCTTTTATTCTTGGCACCACCGGTGAATAGTAGTATTCAATCTCAGATACAATTTTAGAAACTACATCATTTAAATATTCTTTAGCTTGTTGTGTTAAAGTAAGCTCTACATGTGCTATTTCTTGCCTGTTCATAAAAAGATATTGACGTGTAATGACCCTATTTTATCAGTTTTTCAAATTAATTGTTATACGCTACAGATCAATGTGTACAACGCTATATCTGTCTCTTATACACATCT
>JACSRR010000414.1 GCA_014879635.1 Ignavibacteriaceae bacterium
TCAATTTGATGCAATTCTGAAAATCCATGTACTAATACTGGATTCATTTCTAAACGAACCCAAATGCTCCCAAACTTTTATGAAAACTTCTTGGGATGCATCGGCGGCCAAATCAGCATCGCCATTGAAATACCCTTTGCACAATCGTAAAACTTTGGGATAATGGGTTTGGAATAATTCGTTAAATTGAGCTTGCTTTTCCAAGTTAGTTTACATTTTCAGTTAGATTTTTTAAAAACCATTCCGGTTGGTCATACATTACGAAATGAGCGGCGTTTTCGGCATAAAATATCTTTACTGAGGGTAATTTTTCAAATTGTGTTTGGTAGGTTTTTTCAACCGTAGCTTTATCCTGAAAAGTGGCGGCTAGGATGACTACCGGAACTTTTATTTTAGCTATTTCTTCTCTTAAATCTAAATTGAGCATATCGATGTACCCATATACATATGTTTTTCTATTCGATTGATTCATCATTGCTATAATGGTTGAATGCTTTTCTTTGTTTTTGCACATAAACTGAACTTGTTGTGCATTCATTCCTTTAAAAGCAACATCATCCATTTGTAACATCATTTTACTTTGTGGATTATCGTACGGAATTTTTTCACCATTGTAATTCGGAATCATCAAAGCGGCTGAGCAGGGAAGAGCATCAACGGCAATCACTTTTTTAAATAAATTAGGTTCAGTAGCGGCCAACCAATAACTCAATGTTCCTCCCAAACTGTGCCCAATTAGAGTGGGTTTATTGATTTTGTTTGACTTAGAATAAGCAATAATTTCCTCTTTGATTGAGGAAAACCAAGGTGTTTCAATTGGTGCCACATCTCCAAAACCGGCAAAAGTAAAAATGTGGCATTCGTGAGTTTTAGAAAGTTCTGCAACAGTTTCGTTCCATAATTCGCCGGTGCAACCAAATCCCGGAAATAAATAAACAGGTTCTCCTTTTCCTTTAATAATTACGTTAAATGATTTTTGAGCATACATTGAAGTTACGAATGAACTTACAAGTGATAAAATAAAAAATGTAACAGTTTTCATGGTTCGTGATTTTAAAATTTTACTTTTGATTCATCACGATGAAAATTGTTACATCTTTTTGTGTTTTTTTTATGAATGTCCGTTTTTCTTTCGCATTTTCATATTAATAAACTCCACTGCTAGTGAAAAAGCAATAACAAGAAGATCAATTAAAATTAGAATCTCTTGTCCATTATTTGATGATGTGCCATTTTCTGAATTTATTTCATTAAGTATTGCAAAATATCTTTCAAAAAAGACATGTTTTGTGTTATAAGTTATATTCTTTTTCCCATCGCCGAAATTAACAACTTCAAAAAAATTAGGAGCCCCTGAAGGTTTTTCAATTATTGTAACCATACTTTTTTTAAAATAATCAATAAAGGCTTTTCTTTGATCATCGGATAGTTGCCCAAAATGAACATTGAGATATTTTCTAATTTCATCATCAACATTCATTCCTTTTCCTGCTTTATCTTCTGGTTTCGTTTCAACAACAGTTTCTTCTGCAATTTGTTTTGACTTTACATGTGTAGGGCTAACCTCAGGACCAGGGGGTTCAATAATTTTCCTTTTTTCAATTTCGTCCCAATGCTTTTGTACTTCCTTTACCATGGATGCGCGAACTGAATTAATTTTCGTTTGCAGCTCTTCTCTAAGTTCTTTTAATGGAGCTGCGCCTCTCTTTATATTTTTTACCTGGAACCAATTATCTAACTCTGCATTGAAGAGTATTTCACATCCCCACCATCTGTCAATTTCTTTAAATTGCGGCTTCCAGTAAGGTATGTGATTTTCAGGATCTCGTACTTCTCTATTATTTCTCAAGATAGAAATACCTTCATTTCTATCAATATATCTAATTCTACTTTCTAAATGGTCTCCTGCTATTCTTCTCCCTGGTTCCATAAAAGATTTAGGTAAAAGAGAAAATCTAATGTGTATTCGCGACTTTTTAGGTGTGGCATTTTTTAACAAATCAGGATCATCAATTGTCCAATCAATATAATCTTCTCCCCATGATTCTGCTTTAGGATCCTCGGGGAAATTAGTAAATTCAGGGTTCAAGTATAATGGATCTATTGCCTTAATTTCTGCATTATTAATAAAAAATTTTCTATTTTCAAAAATAAATTTTCTGAAAGTCCTACCAATCCATATTTTTGCTTCTTCAATGATATCATCTGCATTTTTATCTTGTCTATCGTACTTTGTCCAAACTACTATTGTGCCATTTTTATCACCTACAAAATTCTGATATTCTTTAGGTAATTTTTTTATTATAGGTTCCTTAATTGATGAATCACCGGTTTCTACAATTTCATCAATATCAATATAAACATAAAACCACTCTGCAGAATCGATAGTTTTTGAGAATATTTCTACTCTTTTACATTCATGAATTGCAGCTTTTGTCATTCCAACACCGAATCTACCTATCCCTGTTCGATTTCCGTATCTAGATGAATATCCAAGTTGCATGCAGTGATGCAAAGTATCTTTATTCATCCCTACCCCATTATCTCCAAAAAGAACCGAATTAATCTTTTTAAAAGTTTTACCTCTACTTCTATCAGGAGAAATATCAAAAAATATTTTCATTTTATCGCTATTAGCCTCTATAGAGTTATCAAGCACCTCACCATATGCACTATAAGCATCAAAATCCGATGCTCTTTCAGACAAAATTGCTTTTGCACTATTAACTATATCTACGTTTGACATAATGTTTAGTATAATTATTAATAAAAATTATAATCAATTTGCTGTTTTGAATAAACTCATCATACGTTTTCTAAGTAAACTTATTTCATCATTATAGGTAAACCTACCTAAGCTGAAACGAATAGAAGCTAATGCTTCATCATCATCCAATCCAATTGATTTTAATACATGCGATGGTTCTACTATCGCTGCTGTACAAGCTGAACCATTTGAAATAGCAATATTTTCAAGTTTGCTAATCAACAAATTCGCATCAACGTCAGGGAAACAAATATTCGTAACATTGTAAATTCTATTTTGAGTACTTCCATTTACAAATGATTTTGGATATTTCAATAACATTTCTTCAAGATTATCCCTAAGTTTAGAGATTCTATTTGCATCAACATGCATTTCATTTTTAGCAATTTCACAGGCTACACCCAAACCCACAATACCCGGTGCATTTAATGTACCACTTCGCAAATTGTGTTCATGCCCACCACCATACAATATCGGTTCTATTTTTAAATTATTCTTTTTCAATTTCTTAATAAATAAACCACCAACCCCTTTAGGACCATAAAATTTATGCCCCGAAAATGCCATTAAATCGATTCCTAATTTTTCAACATCCACATCGATTTTTCCAACTGCTTGTGTCGCATCACAAAAAAAGACGATGTCATTATAATGGGCAATTTCTGAAATTTCTTTAATAGGTTGAATAACGCCTATTTCATTATTGACATACATTACACTAATTAATATAGTATCTTTTCGTATTGAATTCTTTAATTCAATTAAATCAATTAATCCATCTTTATTAACCGGTAAATATGTCACCTCAAAACCAATTGTCTCTAAATATTTACAGACATCCAATACCGCTTTGTGTTCAGTTTCAACCGTAATTAAATGCTTACCTTTTTTTTGATTTGCAAATGCGTACCCTCGCAAGGCTAAGTTAATACTTTCAGTAGCTCCAGATGTAAAGACAATATCACTTGCTGATGAATTAATCAGTGATGCTACTTGTTCTCGGGCCTTTATAACAAAATTATTTACATCCTTTCCAAATTTATGAGTGCTTGCTGGATTAGCATAAAAAGAACTATAAATTGAAATCATACTTTCAACTACTCGAGGATCAACTTTTGTAGTGGCATTATTATCTAAGTATATATATTTATCCATAGGTATAGGATTAAGGCACTTAATCTAATTAAATTTCATAAATCTATGTTTGTAAAGAAGTAACGAACTTCACAAAATAATAAAATTAAAATTAAAAAATAAGTCTACCTTTCTATGAACACAATAATGGCTTATTTTTGTTTGTTTTCGCTACTATTTTTTAACATTGTATTAATATTCATCATTTTACTAAATATAGAAAATCAAACAAATGGTTCTAGCATATGCAGTGGTCATCTCTCTATAAATTAGATAACAAGAAATTAGCTTTTATTTCTTTAATTTCAAATCTGTTCCTGGAAGGATTCATCACAAGTTCTTGTTAAATTAAAATTAAATCTATGAATGCACCTATTACAATCTCTTGAAATATTTACCTTTAGACTCCCTTTCAATTCATCAATGGAGTCGAAATTTTTGGTAGGGTCAACAATTTGTCTTCCCATATATGGTAAATCAGTATCTGTCTCTTATACACATCT
>JACSRR010000331.1 GCA_014879635.1 Ignavibacteriaceae bacterium
ACATCAAATAACTGCAATCCGTTTCATTTCGAGAATTTATTCAATTTAGCCTCCGAAAAATTTATTATTACCGATAAAAAGTTCAATCTAATTAGAATTAATAAAAGTTTAAAAGAGTTATTCGGATTTACTGAAACAGAAATCTCAGGCAAGAATTTTCTCGACCTCATAGCTGACAAAGACAAAGAACAAATTAAAACAATACTCTATACTTCTTTAAATGAAAGACATGATGTTATCTTTGTTAGTAGAAGTAACACATTATCACTCGGCGAGAGATTTTTAAGATGGAGTTTAAATTATTCTGCTGATAACTGTTATTTTTCTGCTCAAGATGTTACAGAGCAGATAGAAACAGAAAAAGAACTTTTGTTAAAAAAAGAAAAGTTTCAGAAACTTGTAGAAAATTCTACTGATGTTATCATGAGATTTGACCGTGAATTTAGACATTTATATGTCAATCCTGTCTCAGAAAAAATTTTCGGAATTTCTTATGACAATTTTATCGGAAAAAATCACGAACAATTAGGGTTTCCGAAAGCGGATTATGAGTACTGGGATTCAGAAATTACCAAAGTTTTTGAAACTAAAAAGCCCATTAAAGAACTCACATCTATTTTTGACGGCACAGTTTGGGTTGATTGGAGACTTGAACCTGAATTTGACGCAGATGGAAATGTAGTTTCGGTTTTAAGTGTTACCAGAGATGTTACCGAAATAATTGAAACCAGAAATAAATTGAGAGAGAGTGAAGAATATTATAGAAAATATTTTGAAGATAATCAAACTGTTCAGCTTAGAATTGACCCTGACTCCGGTAATATTGTTGATGCAAATTTAGCAGCAGAAAAATATTATGGGTATTCTCACGAAGAACTAATAAATTTAAATATTTGCGATTTGAGCATTAGACCAAAAGAAGAAATTTTGGATACTATTCAAAAAATTCTGAAAAATGAACAATTTTACCTTGAAGTTAAACACCGAAAAAAAGATGGGTCAATCAGGGATGTTGAAATCTATAGCAGTGCAATTATTGCAGGCGGAAAAAAGTTTATTCAGCCTATTATTTTTGATATCACCGATAGGAAACAAGCAGCAGATTTAATTAAAAAACAAAATGAAGAATTAAAATTACTTAACTCCGAAAAGGATAAATTATTTGCTATTATAGCGCACGATTTAAGAAGTCCGTTTCATGCTTTTTTAAACTTAACCGAAATAATTATCGAAGAATTTGACGAACTTTCAAAAGAAGAAATATTAGAAATTAATAACGCTCTTTTAGAGAGTGCAAAAAAAACTTACGATTTGCTCGGAGAATTGTTAGATTGGGGCAGGTTTAATCAGGGCGTGATGGAATACAACCCGGTTGCTTTAAATCTTTATTCAATTATTGAACACAGATGCGAAACACTTAAAAACAATGCAATATTAAAGGATATTAAAGTAAATATTGATATTGATAAATTAATAAATGTATCCGCAGATAGGAAAATGTTGTCTTCTGTTATTACTAATTTACTTTCTAATGCCATCAAATTTACTCCGCGTGGAGGGAAAATTGAAATATCCGCCGAATTGATTTCACAAAATTTTGTAAGAATATCAATTAAGGATTCGGGAATCGGTATTCCGGAAAGTATGATAAACAAGCTTTTCAAAATGCAAGAAAGAACAGGTAGAAAGGGGACTGAAGGAGAGAGTTCTTCAGGGCTCGGTTTACTTTTATGTAAAGAGTTTGTCGAAAAAATGGGGGGTACAATTTCGGTTCAGAGCAAAGAAGGCGAAGGGAGTTTGTTTATTTATACTCTTCCGGTAGTAATCTGACTTTATTATTTTAAACAACTTGAAAAGAGGTTTTGGAGGTTGTTTTGCATATTCTCTCAAGGATGAACAGAATATTAAATTATTGATAAGGCATGTGGTAAAATAAAATATGACATTTACGCAATATTTAAAATCTCAAATCTTTGAAGTGATAATGCCTGAAATAGAGTGATTAAAAAACAAATTGCGATTAAACCTTTTTATTGCAAAATCCGGTTAAAACAAAGCGATTAAAAGTTGTCGATTAATAAATTAATAAAAATGATTTACTTTTTGCTTTTGATTTTAAATTCAGCATCCTTATCAGAACCTTTCGATTCTATATAAGAATGTATTGAGTCAGTAACAAGTTCAAAAATAGCTTTAGATGAAACACCTGAAACATTAATTGAATTATCAAAAGTAATATTTAAGGAGTTAGCAACACCAACAGCATCTAAAGTAGCTCCCAAATAGTTAAATTTCCACAATTTTGTACTCTCTAACTCCTTGATTAAACCGGAAATTTTTTCGTGGGAGAACAGCTTAGATGCATTTTCATGTCCGTCGGTAATTATTACAACAATAACTTCCGATTCTTCTTTTTCCAGCTCGGCACTAATTTTAGCTGATAGTTTTTGAACGCTACTACCGATTGCATCGTAGAGAGAGGTTGTACCTTCGGGTTTATATTCTTGTAATTTTAAAGGAGAGAGAGAACCCGGTGATTTATCTGAATATACTTCAGTAACATTATTATTAAAGAGAGTGAGGGATACACTAAGAGGTTGATCAGGAAAATCTCTTTCGATCGCTTTTAACTCCGAGATTTGTTCATTAAAAGAAGATATGGTTTGTTCCCAAATTGGATTCATTGAACCACTTTTGTCTAAAATTAATTGATAATACAATTTTTTCATTTTAATTACCTTATGTTTTAATTAAATATGTCTATAATAGATAAGAGTGTAAGAATGGAATAATTTCCGGAGGAAACTAAAAAAAATGAAATAAATTAAATTAATTTTGTTTAGGGGTTATAGGTAGAGTAATTTCAATTTTGGTTCCTAATCCTTTGTTAGAAAGAATTGAGATACTTCCATTTAAAATTGTTAGCAGTTCTTTAACAAGAAGTAATCCTAAGCCTGTTCCTTTCTCACCCTCAGTGCCTTTTTTAGAACTCAATTCGATAGTATATTTTTCAAGTTCGGATTTATCCATACCAATGCCCGTATCGGTAACAAAAATATGAATTTCATCACCTTTTGTTATTGAAGAGAGTGATACGCTTCCGCCGCTTTCGGTATATTTTATGCCGTTAGAAACGAGATTTCTTATTACTGTAGAAATCATATTAAAATCGGTATGAACTACGGTATTTTTCTGAATTTTATTTTCAAGAATTAAGTTTTTATTTTCGGCGTTAATGTAGTGTTGATTTAGTGATTTTTCGGCAACATCAAACAAATCTGTTTCAACAATTTCAGGTTTTAGTTTACCGGTATTGCTCAGCGACCAGAATAACAGGTTTTCAAGTAATTCGAAATTTGTTTGAGTAACTTTTCTAATATTGCCGATAAATTCCCTTTTTTCTTTGTCGGTAAGTGAGTCGTAATCATCGTATAATATTTCAGAATAACTCATTATTGCACCAAGAGGGTTTTTGAGGTCATGAGCAATAATTCTAAAGAATTTTTCTTTTAACAAATTTGCTTTTTTTAACTCTTCATTAGCTGTTTTATTTTTACGGAATTGTCTGTAAATAACAATTGAAATCACAATTAAAAGCAAAGAAAGAATAATTAATAGATTTCGTTCAAATTTATTTTTGTCAGCTTCAAGTGCCAAAACTACTCTTTCTCTCTCATTCTTTTCATTTTTATATGCAGCTTCAAGATTTTCTAAAATTCCTGCGTTATCAATACTGTAAAGAGAGTCATTAACCTCTATAAGCATAATGCTATTTAGATATGCTTTCTGATAATCACCCAGTACTTTATAATATTCAGAGGCTGTAGTGAAATAATCTTGTGTGAAATAGAGCGAATTTTTGGAATCTACAAATGATTTAGCTGAGTCTAAGTACATTTTACTCAAATTAACATTGCCGAGATTGGCATAAATTAAAGCTAAATTAATGTAAGCCGAAAAGAACCCTTCAGAACTCTGAATAGATAACGCTCTTTCATAAGATTGCAATCTTAATTCAAGTGCCTTGTTATAATCTCCTGTTTTATAGTAGATTATAGATAACCCGCTGAGGGCAGCACCTTGACCGTAAGCATCTTTAATTTGATTATAGCCGTCTAAAAGGATTAAATAGTATTCTCTTGCTTTCTCGTAATTTTCAATATCCAAATAAACTTCTGCAATTTGGTTGATTGCTAACAATTCACCACTTACATCACCCAATTCTCTCCGTATTGCTATAGTCATTTTAAGATATTCGAGTGCTTTATCGAAAACTTTTTGCCGTCTAAATAAAACTCCGAGGTTGATAGCGCAGAAAGCCTGCCCCTCAAGGTGGTTTATCTTTTCGAAAATTTGGAGTGCATGAATGGTATATTCCTGTCTCTTATACACATCTGACGCTGCCGACGACGGAGAGAG
>JACSRR010000203.1 GCA_014879635.1 Ignavibacteriaceae bacterium
TCCGTCGTCGGCAGCGTCAGATGTGTATAAGAGACAGATATTATAGGACATGAAATGGGTCATCACCTCGGAAAGCATGTCGGTAAAGCAGACCCTGATGCTGTTCAAAGACAAGAAGAACTTGAAGCTGATAAACTAGGTATGGAAATTGTGCTCAAAGCGGGTTATTCATACAGAGCGGTTGAAGAAGCAATGAAAGCAATGAAATACAAAAGTGGTGACTATAGTACTTTTGAATCGGTTGCATCAAGCCACCCGAGTTGGACTGAAAGATTGGCGGCTTTAGATTTAGAAAAAGCTTTTCTCTGGAGATCTTTAGCTGCTTTTGAAACCGGTATCTATTTCTTATTCTACGAAAACTTTGAAGCTGCAGAAGCATGCTTTCAAAATGTTCTAAAAGAATTTCCCGATTGTTATGAAGCTTATGCAAATCTTGGTTATTCGCAATTGATGAGATATTTAGATCAGCTTGAAGACCAGGACTTAAAATATTTTAATGTTAATCAAATAATAATCGGTAGTTTCTACAAAAAACCTGTTTCTATTGAAAACCAAGTTAGAGGAATTGATGAAGACTTATGGTTTAAAGCAATTGATAACTTTAAAGCCGCACTCAGAATTAATCCTAACTTATCGCTAGTCAAATCTAACTTAGGTATTGCTTATATGTTTGACCCACGCAAAAAATCACTCGGTGACGCCGAAAGAGCTTTTGCAGAATCTTTAGATGAAATGTCGAAGGATCCGAACATTGACCCTTACATCACCTCAATAGTATATGTTAATGCAGGTGCTGTAGATGTAGCTTTAAACAAATCTGAATTGGCATTACAAAAAGTAAACCAAGCCGAACAAATATTCAAAGATGCTTCGGCAAAATATACTTCCGCTTCAGAAATATATAGCGGTTTCTCAATGCCTTCAATGTCAAACACAGTTAACTATAACCTGAAATCAATCCTTAACACTATTTCTTTAAATAAAATATTGTTAGAGTACAAAACTAAAACTGCAGATGCTGCCTATATGAAAGATGCAGTAGCACAGCTTGAAAGATACTTAATGAACAACCACAAAGAATCAATCTGGTGGAAACTAGCTTATGAAAGGTATCAAGATGTATGCAAATCTGCCGGTGTAGTAGCTAAAGCCGTTACACAATTAGATTCAAAGTCGAAAGTTAATGTAAAGCCAGTTCAATCAATTAAAGTTGGAGACAAAATTCTTTACATTGCAATCACTACAAAAGAAGCGTCAGAGATTCTTGGAGATGTAGTTGTTGTACCGGTTATTAAAGAAAAGAAAATTGCTAATGTTATAGCACGGGCTAAAGGTATAGAAATGCTTTCAGACGGTAAAATATTAGCTATTGTTTTAACAGAAGGCTATAAAGACGCTATTGAATTTGACGGATTAAAAAACATTAAATATACATTGAGAATCGGTATGTCAAGAGAAGAAGCAGTAAAGATTCTTGATGATGACAATGATTTAACTTATCAAATGATGTCTATACCGGGAAGAAATAGTAGGTTCCGTTTTTACAGAGAACTCGGAATTGGCGTTTCTTTTGATAAAGGCAAAGTAACAGAAATTATTATCACAACATAATATAGACATAAATAACAATAACCAAAACAAACCGGAGGAATAATGTTCCGTATATTCAAAGCAGTTTTAACTGTAGTTCTAGTAAGTGGTTTTATCAGCAGCGTTAACGCACAAGATATAACCAAACATTTAACAGCAGCAGGTTTCCCATATCAAGCAACAGATTACGGCTATGCTGTAAGCGTTGATATTGGTACTGGTACACCAGTTCAAGTTGATATAATGACTCAAGATTTTAACGGTAAAGCTTACTACTTTATTACAGTGTATCTTGGAAGTCTTTCATCATCAGGCATAAAAGCTGATAAATCATTTTTAATGAAAGTTGCAGACATGAACACCTACTTGGTACCGGGCTTTGTAACTCTCTATGACGGTGATTATCTTTATTACCTTTCATATCTATGGGCAGACGGAATGACAGATGACAATGTTTACTACACTGTTGGTAGAGCAGCCGTTGCATCAATGGAAGCCGTTTATGAATTAGTTGAGTTTGCCGAGTAATTTTTAAGGAGGAGATATGAAATTTATTATCGTCATATTGCTTTTGATGACCCCCGTATTTGCTCAGGTAAGGGGCTTAAATCAAACAGCAAAATCAAATTTAGCACTTACTCCTAAATTTGCCAAAGTTGATAAAAATGCTTTAACTTTGAAAGATAAAAGCGGATTTACTGCTACTAAGTTGAAAGGAGACCCAAAAGTCAAACTTTCTGCCAACAAAGGTTCAGTTGCTTCACTTTCAGAAGGCAAAGTATCAAAATTAGTTAATTCTTCGAAAAAAGGATTTAGCGGCTCTTCAAAAGTAATTTCTTCAAAAAAGATTAATTCAGGATTGTCGATAAACAATAAGTCCGGCTTAAATAGAGATAGAACCGTACCTAAAGCTATCGAAGGATTAAAACTACAAGGTAAAGAAGGCTTAAACAGAGATAGAACTGTTCCCAAAATTTCGAATGATCTCATTTCGAAAGGTAAAGACGGATTGAACAGAGATAGAACTGTACCAAAGTTTTCCAATGACTTAATTTCGTCAGGAAAATCAGGATTCAGCAGAGATAGAACTGTGCCTAAAATATCTTCCGATTTAATTTCGAAAGGTAAAGACGGCTTAAACAGAGATAGAACTGTTCCTAAAATATCAAATGATATGATTTCAAAAGGAAAAGACGGTTTAAGCAGAGATAGGACTGTGCCTAAAATATCTAATGATTTGATTTCTAAAGGTAAGGACGGATTAAATAGAGATAGAACTGTGCCCAAACCCCCGGCTCTATTAAACAACAAATAATCATGATCTAAACCAGAAAATTTAAAACCCTGCTTTTGCGGGGTTTTTTTTACTACAAAATTAAAATCATAAAACATTTATAGAACTTAATAATCAATTCTGAAAAAGGGTCACTTAATTTTTCTGTGGCAATTATTTTTTTGTTTAGATTCCCTGTACCGGTTCTTTAGTTAAATTGTTAAACTTTTACTTTATAAACTGACAATTTGCTTTTTTCAGAATAGATTAATAAACTCAACAAGTACTTTTCTACTTAATTTTCGGTAATGTGAATAAAAAAAATTACACGATACTCTTTAGGGTCCTGAATGTAACTGTAGGCTTTGCTTTCTACAAACAATTGACGACTTCAGCGTTATTTACACAATTGGCTATCAGTAAATCAAACATAAAAAAATAGGAGTTTCTAAGTGCTCTCCTTAGTTAAAAATTTTATAGAATTGTGGCAGATACATACAAATTATAGAAATAAATTATAAACCTATATTTAATCTTCATTATAAATTCACTGAGTTCTCTGCGTTCACTGTGGTTAAAAACTCTTTTACTACAGAAAAATCATATAAGCACAAAAAATAAAAATACCGGTTTAATGCGAATTTATTTTTATGGAATAAAGAACTTTTGTAATTTGAACTTTTATAGTTAATTAATTCGGAAAACTCTAATTTATCAAAATATAAACACTATCAAACCCTTATTGAGAACCAAAAGTAATTCCGGTAAATTACAGATTCAAGGCAGTGTAATCTATTATCGCCGGTTTCGTTCCCGCTTTTTAGATAAAGAAAGGGATGTAATTGTTTGGCTGCCTCCATCATATAAAAGAGACAAATCAAAATATTACCCCGTATTGTATATGCATGACGGGCAAAATATTTTGGATCCTACTACATCTTACGCTGGTTACGATTGGCGGGTTGATGAAACAGTTTCAAAATTAATACGATATCAAGAGATTAACGAAGTTTTAATTGTCGGTATTTATAATACTCCTGACCGTTTAGAAGAATATTCGGAATCGGAAAAGGGCAATAATTATCTTCGTTTTATTGTTGAAGAATTGAAACATTTTATTGATAGCAATTTTAGGACAATCTCTGACAGGGAAAATAGCGCCATTATGGGTTCTTCTCTCGGTGGTTTGTGCTCGCTTAGAATGGTTTGGAAATATCCGCATATTTTTTCAAAGGGTGCATGCTTATCAAGCTCTTTTTATTATGGTGAAAACTATGCATTTAAAATGATCGAAGAATATAAGGGTCAGAAGAAAAACATCAAAATTTATTTAGACAGCGGTGAAGACGGGAAAAGAGATGCTCAAAAAATGTATTGCCTTCTCTCTTCTAAGGGTTATGAAATAGGCGAAAACTTAGATTATTATTATGATAGAGGTGCAGGACATACAGAATCTGCTTGGGCTAATAGATTAGATAGACCACTGAAATATTTCTTCGGGAAGTAAAATATTTTTCTATTTTCA
>JACSRR010000415.1 GCA_014879635.1 Ignavibacteriaceae bacterium
AATATTTGTAGGAAAACCGGTATGGATTCAGGGAGTTTATTTGAAAGATTATACAGAATTATACAGGACGATGCATATATCTCAAATCAATCGCTTGGATTATCTTCTGTTTTGAGCGAAATACAAAACGAAATGCAAAGGCTTGAAGAATTGGTTGAGCAAAATAGCATTGAAATTAGCCAATTATCAAACGAATTATCTGAATTGAAAAATGAAAAATGTACATTAGATCTACAATTGAAGAGTGTAAGTCAAGACAAATTAGAAGATCGACTAAAATCTGAAAGATTAGAAGCGGAAAAGTTAATATTAGAGGGAGTATTTGCTGATATTGCTCATACTGTAAAAAATGACTTGGTTTCTGCAATACGTATAATGAGAAAAGTTCAAAACGGAAAAATTGAACCTTCAAAACTGATAGATGCAGAAGGGCATATACAGCATATAAAAGATATCCTTGATTTACACCTTTTATTAAGAAAAATTGAGTCAATCAACTTAATAGATACTGTAAATCTCTGTTTAGTTGAAGAAATTCATAAAATAATTCATTTGATAAAAAACACTATTGATGTTCTAAAACACAGTCAGACCGAACAAATTCTTTCCACTATAGAAGAAAATATCTTTTACACCGAACTTAAAACTGCTATCGTCAATGTGCCGAGAGAATTAAAAGAATGTATAGTCATTATAATTTTGGATTTAGTTAGAAACGCAATAGATCATTCAGATGAGGATTCTCCCAAGTTTTCTTTGGAGCTTAAAGAGTCAAAGGACTATTATATTGTAAAAATTAGTAATAATAGTTTGATTTTGGATATATATCGACAACTTCTTTTATATGGAGAAGAAATTGAAAGAGGAAGCACAAATGCGAAAGTGGGGCTCAGACTCATTTACAAGTTCAGCGAAATCCTTAAAATACAAAGGGAAATAAATTTGGATTCAAAAAATCAAACAACTACTATTATTTTAAGTATTCCAAAGGAGATTAAAATTGAACCCTAAGGAATATACCATTTTGATAGCTGATGATGACTTTAAGGAAATTAATGAGTACAAAGAAAAATTACTTGATTGTAAAATAAAGTTTAACATAGAATTAAATATTTTTACAGCCTCAAAAGTAAATGAGGTATTAGATTTAATTGAATCACAAAATGCAGATACAAGATTTGATTTAATTCTTATGGATTTAAATTTTTCTGTTGGCGACATTAAGCATGGGGGCAGGTTTTCAGGATTCAAATTAATTGAAACGGCTCATGAAGTAAATCCAATTTCACTAATTATGGTTGTTTCTAATAACATTGTAAAATCAGATTTTAGCAATGCATTATCAAATTTAATCCGGTCAGGAAAAATCTCAATTCAGATTGATAAAGCCGAAGAAATAAAGGATCCCGGTTTGTTTGAAAAGAATTTTGAGGTTGCCCTTAAATTAATTGAAAAAAGAAAAGTGTTAAAAGACATTTTTACCAACCACACTCTTATATTAGAAAGTATCACTGATGAAGAGTTCAAAGAACAATTAAAGTTGGATCAAAATGTAGTTATTGACATTATCAAGTCTGAACTTGATAGCGAAATTTTAACTCACTATTCAAAAGAAATCACAAAAATTAATACACTCAATCCTACGACTCCCGAAAATTTTCATACCAAAAAGAAGCAAGGAGTAAACTACAGGATAGTTTTAATTTTATACCAATTGATATTGGAAAAATATGCTGAGTTGAACTATACTGAAGTCGAAATACTCAATAGATTAAAAGAGTATTCTGGTAATATAAATGAGATTACGGGTAGAACAAAAATAGGAAAAGATGTAGTAGATTTAGCGTTCAAAAAAGAAAAAAATGGGAAATTAAAACGGAAGAAATTTTTCAGCTCTCTTGTAAAACTTTTAATTATTCATATTGACGAGAGGATAAAATTTGCTGAAATACTATCTAAGAGTAGAAATTCAGCGGCACACAATTTAGAAAAAAACTTAGACTTTAATCATTGTATTTTTGCACATTTAGTGGTTTCACTTTATATAATTGATGACAAAACAAAGATTCAAATAACAAACATTAAATCAGCCCGACTACAAGAATTACCCGGTTATGAAGAATTAGTAGAAATTATAAATTTTATTGAAGCGAAGAACTATTAAAAATTATGCAGCTGCCACCATTCCCTTTACATAAATATATTTTTACGGTAAAACTTAGTGAGCCGGGTAATTTGCCCGAATACAAAGGTTCAATGTTCAGGGGTGCGTTTGGTTGGGCATTCAGAGGTGCAGTTTGTTTAACAAAACAACCGGTTTGTGATAATTGTATGCTTAAATCAAATTGTTCGTATTTTACAGTATTTGAAACCGAGGCACCAAACAACGATATACCCTATTTGAGAGGAGTTAAAAAAGTACCGCATCCTTTTATTATGCAACCTCCTCTGAGTCAGGATAGGCATTTTAATAGTGGCGATACACTTGAAGTTACTTTATCCATTTTTGGCAAATATTCTTCAATGCTTCCGTTTTTTATCTATTCATACATTAAGATGGGGGAAGATGGACTTACAAGCAGAAGGATAAAGTTCTCATTAGAGTCTATTGATAGTCTTGATGAAAGTAAAAATAGAACCAGAATTTATGACAGGAATTCAAATGTTATTTTGGAAAATGGAGAGCAAATTGATATCCATAAAGTTGCTTTAGGTTATCCTTCGGGAGTAAAAAGAGCTGTTTTGGATTTTGTTTCACCATTAAGAATGATCGAAAAAAATATAACACTAAGAAATCCCGGTCAATTAACAAAAGATGTACTTTTGAGCTCAATCTTGCGCCGGTATAAAACATTAAATCATTTCTTTAATCACGGGCAACCGGATGCATTTCCGGAGAGATTAAGTTGGGATAACTTAACAATATCGGAAAATACTGTTAAATTTTACGATTGGGAGAGATATTCAAGTCGGCAGAAGACATCAATGCAAATGGGCGGATATTTAGGAAAATTGGTTTTAGAAGGTGAAATTGACAATATTGTTCCACTTTTGAAGATAGGGGAATATATCAATGCCGGAAAAAATTCGGTATTCGGTTTAGGAAAGTATAATTTATTTTTGGATTGAGCCGGAAAAATTATTTTAATTACACTCTATAAAATTATGAGTGAAATTTAATTGTGGAAATAAAAATAATTCGTATTTTTAACCATTAATTTGAATATTAATTTGTACCGACTTGTTAAACCAAATTTAATCTGAAAATGTGATACGGAATGGAAAGGAAAAACTTTAAGGGTAATTAATCAAAGGAAGATTATGTCTCAAAAAATTAACAACACATCAATAATTCTTACAGCATTACTGCAACATTCAGGTAGGTTAGCTGCCTCTGTAACTAATACTGATAGTTATGATGGTGAAAGTATTAAATTTTTCGGTCAATTGGCAGAAAAGTTTCCTTTTTTAATCCCACACTATGAGTTCTTCAAATCTTTTTTAAATGGTGATCTTAAAAAAGCAGAAGAAATTACAGGATTAGCAAAATCAGTATTGATTAACTCTGAAGCCGGCGGTGAAAATCTTCAAAACACAACTTTACCGGATGCACCCTTATTAAATATTTTATCAAAAATTGAAATAGATGAAAATAGAACCCTGCCAAATGAATTCCATTTTTTTAAGCCCTGCATTATAAGTGAGTTTTTTTCTTCCCGTGACAGACACTCAACATCAGAAGTTGATAATAAAAAAAGAGAAGAAATCAAATCTGAAAATGCGAAATTATTTGGTAAACTTAAAGAAGAGATACTATCACTTCCCTTAAAGAATAGTGAATCGTTTGTTGACACACTTCTTAATTTATTCGAAAAATATTTTTCATTCTCGGCTTCTAATATCACAATTAATCCGGATGTTTCGTTTTATGATGAAGTTAAAACTGCTGCCGGTTTATCCTCGTGCCTTAATTTAACCGAAAACCCGGAAAAACCATTTATATTGTTAAATGCCGACCTGTCAGGTATTCAATCATTCTTGTACTCAGATGATAACCCTATAGAAAATTCAAAAAGAGGACTAAATAAAAGGTTAAGAGGAAAATCATTTTATTTGAGTTTATTAAGTGATTTCGCTACTGATTATTTTTTAAGAGAGTTGAATCTGCTTAGAGTACATGTTTTGATGAACGGTGGGGGTCACTTTATATTACTGCTTCCAAACCAAAAAGAAATACTTAAAAAGATTGAAGAGATAAGAGAAAAAATCCAAATATGGTTGTTTGAGGAGTATAAGGGGGCTCTAACTTTAAATTTAGCTTATTTAGAAGCGGATGTTGAATTTTATCAAAAGTTTGAAGTGTGGTACGCAAAACTATCGGATAAGTTATTAGAAACAAAAAGAAGAAAAAAT
>JACSRR010000117.1 GCA_014879635.1 Ignavibacteriaceae bacterium
AAATTTAATTTTACTAATAAATTCTCTGTGCTCTCTGTGAGCTCTGCGGTTAAATTATTTTTTGCCACCTAAAAATCCTATAAGCCAAAAAAGAATGTAATTTTTAACCTGTTTTATTAAGATTTTTCACTATTTTGCGCTTTTCCAATTCTAACAAAAGGTAACGGCTTTTGAAACACCTTTTCTATTTCTTAATACTTTTATTTTGTTTGTCATTCACTCGTAGTTTTCACGGGCAAACTATTTATCCCGTTAACGGACCGGGTGATTTCCGGGATATTACTTATGCTCTGATAAATGGTTCAATAATTTCTTCTTGGGATTCTGAACCTCTAAAAGGCACTCTTCTGATCAAAATGGGGAAAATATTGGCTGTCGGTGAAAATCTTGATATTCCGAAAGACGCTGTTGTTATTGATTTAGGCGGTAAGTTTTTGTATCCTGCCTTTATTGACCCTTACTCCTCATACGGTTTATCTCAAGTTTCAAAAGAAGCCCCTCCTTCAAATAAACCGCAATATGAAAGAAGCAGCGAAAAATTTAGTTATTGGAATGAGGCTTTAAAGCCGGGTTTTCAAAGTGTTTCAAATTTTTCTGTTTCCGGAAAAGACGCCTCCGAACTGCGTAAACTTGGCTTTGGTGCTGTACTTTCTCTAAACAAAGACGGGATTTTGCGTGGAACCGCGCCCCTAGTTTTGTTGAGCGATTTGCATGAAGTTCAAAATATTATACTACCGGCTGCCGTTACAGCTTATTCTTTTAATAAAGGTACTTCGCAACAAGCTTATCCCGGCTCACTCATTGGTGCCATTGCTTTGATAAGACAGTTTTTATATGACGCAGATTGGTATCAAAAAGGAGGTTCTACCGAATATTATGAAGCTTTGGAATCTTTTTCGAAAACAAATCACCTCCCAAAACTTTTTGAAGCTGATAATTGGCAGAATGCTTTGCGTGTTAATTCTATTGCCGGCGAATTTAAATTAAACTTTGTTGTTAAAGGCGGCGGAAATGAATATCAAAGAATAAACGAAATTAAGAAAACCGGTTTTAGTTTTATCCTTCCTCTTAATTTTCCCGCACCCTATGATGTAAACGATATTTACGACGCTGATTTAATCCCCTTCTCATCGCTGAAACATTGGGAATTAGCTCCCGGAAATCCCGCTGCCTTCGCAAATTCTAATATTCCGTTTGCATTTACTCTTGAAGGTTTACCGGATAAAAAAGACTTTCGTAAAAATATTATCAAAGCAATTTCTTACGGGCTTCCAAAAAGTGAGGCGCTAAAAGCACTTACTACTACTCCGGCTGAAATGATTAATGCAGGCGATCAGTTAGGAAAACTTGCTCAAGGCTTTTTTGCAAATATTGTAATTACTGACGGAGATTTTTTTGATGAAAACAGCTCAATTACCGAAACTTGGGTGAACGGAATTAGATACAGATCTTCCGAAATTCCTGAAACGGATATTAGAGGTAATTATACGCTTAATATAGGCGAAGAAAATTTTTCGCTTGAAATTACGGGCAAAATTGACCGTCCTCAAGCAAAAATTACGGGCACGGGTTTAATTTGCAAAGTTACACTTAATTCTGAGATAGTTTCTTTTTCTATCAAAACAGCCGGGGGCGATACTTCTTTTAGTTTGAGCGGCACAATTAACGGGAACGGAGATATTACCGGGAGCGGAAAAAATACTTTCAATCTTCCCGTAACTTGGAAAGCAACTAAAACTTCAGGATTTATTCCTGTTGTTAAAAGTACCACCTCTTCACCTCCGTTACAAGAAGTAATTTATCCTTTTGAGGCTTACGGCAGAAAAAATGTGAGCTCCAAACCCGGTCGGTTACTAATAACAAACGCTACTGTTTGGACTAACGAAGCAGAAGGTATTCTTGAAAATATCGATATATTGCTCTCAAACGGTAAGATTGAATATATTGGGGAAAATCTTCTTGCTCCGGCAAATGTCAGGGTGATTAATGCACAAGGTAAGCATGTTACACCCGGTATAATAGACGAACACTCTCATATAGCTATAACGGGGGGAGTTAACGAAGGCACACAATCTTCAACCGCTGAAGTTAGAATTTCGGACGCTATAAATTCTGAGGATATAAATATTTATAGACAACTTGCAGGCGGAGTTACTATTGTTCAACAACTTCACGGGTCTGCAAATCAAATTGGAGGGCAATCATCACTTATTAAATTGAGATGGGGCAAAACACCCGAAGAAATGAAATTTGAAAATGCCCCCGGTTTTATAAAGTTTGCACTCGGTGAAAATGTTAAACAATCTAACTGGGGTGATAATGTTAATGAAAGATACCCGCAAACTAGAATGGGGGTTGAACAATATTATTACGATATTTTCACAAGAGCAATTGAATATGGCATCTTAAAATCTAAAGGCGGCAAAAACTTTAGAATCGACCTTGATTTAGAAATCATTCTCGAAATTTTAAACGGTAAAAGAGATATTACTTGCCACTCTTATGTGCAATCAGAAATAAATATGTTAATGAATGTTGCTGATTCAATGGGTTTCAAAGTAAATACTTTCACTCACATACTCGAAGGATATAAAGTTGCCGATAAAATGAAGAAACATGGTGCCAACGCATCTGCTTTCTCCGATTGGTGGGGGTTTAAATTTGAAGTTTATGAAGCTATTCCTTACAATGGCGCCATTATGAATAAAGTTGGTTTAAATGTTGCTTTTAACTCTGATGACGCAGAATTAGCCCGCAGATTAAATCTCGAAGCTGCTAAAGCTGTTAAATATGGCGGGGTATCTCAAGAAGAGGCTCTCAAATTTGTAACTTTAAATCCTGCAAAAATGCTCAAAATTGATGACAGGGTAGGCAGCATAAAGACGGGAAAAGACGCCGATTTAGTTATTTGGTCTGATAATCCGCTCTCCGTTTCTGCTAAAGTTGAAACAACTATTATTGACGGAATTATCTACTTTGACCGCATCTCAAACGATTCTATGAGTTCCTGGATTAAAGAAGAAAGAGAAAGAATCTTAAAGAAAATGGCTGATTCCAAAAACTCAGGGGAACTCTCCGTTAAACCCGAAAGAAAAAAAGAGATCCATTATCATTGTGATACTATTTTAGAAAATTATATTGAGGAAAGTGAATAATATGCCGTTTTTAAAATTTCTAACCGTTTTACTCCTCTTTATCTCTTTTCCGGTATTTAGCCAGAAACCTGTGCCTGCCCTGCAACAATCAGAAGCAATTCTTATTAAAGGCGGTATTGCACATACGGGCGAAGGTACAATTATCAACAATTCTTTAATCGGATTTACTGACGGTATTATTACTCTAATTGATTCTACAAACGGAAATGCAGATTTATCTAAATATTCAAAGGTAATTGACGCAACCGGAAAACATATTTACCCCGGCTTTATCGCCACAAATACAATAATCGGATTAGTTGAAATTCCCGCAGTAAGAGCCACTCGCGACCATAGTGAAACGGGAAATCTTAATCCGAATGTACGCTCTCTTATTGCATTTAATACCGATTCAAAAATTATTCCTACCACAAGAACAAACGGAGTTCTTATTACTCAAGCTACTCCATTCGGTGGTTGGATCTCCGGCACTTCTTCGCTTATGGATTTAGACGGGTGGAATTGGCAAGACGCTGTTAATACTCCTGATATAGGTATTCATTTGTTCTGGCAAAATGAATTTAGTTTCGGAGGTAGAAGAGGTGACCGGGACCCCAAACTTCAGCTTCAAGAAGGATATTCTAAATTTATTTCCGAAATTAGAACCCTGTTCTCAGATGCTAAAGCTTATTCTCAATTGTCTGAACCGGTTTATAACGGCAGACTTGAATCTATGCGTGATCTCTTTTCCGGTGAAAAAATTCTTTTTATTCATGTAAACTACGCCAAAGATATCATTACTTCCGTTGAGTTTGCATTAAAAGCAGACGTTCAAAAGGTTGTTATTGTGGGCGGTGCCGAGTCTTACAAAGTATTGGATTTTCTCAAAGAAAAGTCTATCCCTGTTTTAGTACGGGATATTTTTTCGCTTCCTCTTACACAATCTGATGAGATTGATATTCAATTCAAACTTCCAAAAATTTTATCGGATAACGGAATTTTATTCGGTTTTGATATGAGTAATGAAAGCACTCAGGCAAGAAATCTTCCTTTTGCAGCAGGTTATACAACTGCTTACGGTTTAACTTTTGAAGAAGCACTTTCTGCAATTACTTTTAATATTGCAAAAATTCTGGGCGTTGATGATAAAATTGGCTCGCTTAAAGTGGGAAAAGAAGCTACATTGTTTGTTTCATCGGGCAATGCCTTAGAAATTACGGGCAACAATGTTGAGCATGCTTTTATTAAGGGTAAAACTTTAGATTTAAGAAACGAACAAATTGAACTTTACGAAAGATACAAAAATAAATACGGCATCAAATGATTCTGATTACTTATTTGATGAAATACTTTTTTAACATTGAAACAGTATAAAAATTATTGTGAATTTGAAGGGCGGGTACTAATTCGTCCTTTTAATTCTAACTTTTACGATTCAAGTTTCTTCTATTTGCTAAGCACCATCTTCATAGTTTTTGTAAATTCTCCCGCAACAATTTTGTAGAAATAAACCCCGCTACTCACACTATTTCCCGCAGTTGATTTACCGTTCCAAGTTACGGTATGTTTCCCCCCGCTTAGATTTTCTTCTAATAATTGGATAATTTCCGACCCAAAAATGTCATACACTTTTACCGAAACAAATTTTTCGGCTGGCAAAATAAAACTTATTTGAGTTGAGGGATTAAAAGGATTGGGGTAATTTTGCATTACTTCAAATTCTGTTGGAACATCAGCAAAGATTTCGTCTAAACCGGTAGCCGGCGAAGAAAAATAAGTAGCTGCTTCGCTAAGAGTTAAATATTTGATTCGCCCTGCATATTCATTATTTAGAGAATCCAAGAGATCTGAAATCCAATTAATTACAATCCCGTTTTCATAAGAAGGTCTGATAAAGGGATCATGAAAAAGGATGCAATAATAGCCGTCTGATAATCCGTTAGTTCTTATTTGTTGAAGGGCGGTAGTAAGTTTTGAATTATACTGTGATTGAATTAGTTGCCATGTAAATTCCGAGTGCGCCGGCAAATTGTATAAGTTTCTGAATAAATATTCTTTTCGTGGTCCTGTTGTTGAAATAAAAGTGAAACTACTGTCTAATAAAACAGAGTAAGTTACTGAATCAGCTGCATGCCCGGGCGGGATAAAAGAAACTGGTTTTACTCCCACAGAATCTCTTAAAATTTTCAATCCTTGTTTAATTAAATTCATTTGCACTTGGTAAGAGAAAGCAAACTGAGTAGCAGTACAATACATTTCGTGGTTACTACTGTTACATTTTGAGCAAATATGAATATATCCGTGTTGAGAAATTTCGTGTCCGGCTTGAATTGTTGCTTTTAATTCAGCAGATAAATTCCCCTGATTATTCATGTTCTCAATCAACCTGTGAGGCATAACTCCCCAAGTAACTTTACCGCCCCTGCTTTCAACCGCATTTTGAAATGGTATGATGGTTTGAGGTATATAAACAGCACTGCGCGAATAAATGTCATCAACTCTGATTACAAAAATTAAACTGTCTTGCGAGTATAGAAAGTTAGATAAAAAGAGTGTTATATAAATTAATATTTTCATTAGGCTTATTTTTTAATGTTTTGATTGTAAAGATAATTAAAGCGCTGATATGGTGCATTATTTTTAATGAAATGAAATTGACTTGCCTATTTATAGTTTTTTCTGTTTACATCATCCTACAAAATTTGTTTGTTTTACCCCAAAAAACTTTGGAACTTTTTATTAATGATGTATGTATATACATTATAAAAGGATATTTTTATGAAACGCACACAAATATATCTCGATGATGATATTTATGAAATGTTAAAAATTGAGAGTAAAAAGAAGAAAAAACGAATCTCCTTTTTAATAAGAGAGGCTCTCAGAGAAAAATATGTAAAATCTGATTCAAGTGATATGCTCATTAGCGAGATTACCGGATTATGGAAAAACAGAACAAACAAAGAAAAGCCGGAATGAAAAATCAAGGCATACTTATTGATAGCTCCGTTATCATTGAAATATTAACGGGAAATCAAATTTTCTCAGAAAAACTTAGCGGTATGATGCAAGTAAAAAGAGTTTATGTTAGTCCGCTTTCTATATCAGAAATTTTTTCGATGATTGATGACGAAGAGAAGATGTTAATTAGCAGGCTTTTCGATAGGATGAACATTCTAACTATTGATTGCGAATTGAGTATTAAAGCCGGCGATTTGTTGCGTAATAAATCAGCAAGAGAGAGTAATGATTTAACTTTTGCATTTCTTGCGGCGTCTGCTCTTCATTTTGAATTAAAAATATGGACGGTAAACAAAGAAAAGTATCCCTTTATAAACGATGATTTTTTTAGTTCTTTTTAACAGGAGAAAATAAATGTCAATAAATTTTAACAAATTTACAATTAAAGCACAAGAAATTGTTCAACAAGCCGTTGAAACCGCATCAAATTTCGGTAATCAGGTTGTTGAACCGCTACATATTTTATCCTCGCTTATTGCCGAAAAAGGCGGATTAGCTGATTCCGTATTTTTAAAGTCAGGCGCAGTGCCTGATAGAATAAGAATAAAAGCTGCCGAGCTTTTAGAGAAGCTCCCTAAAGTAAGCGGAGCTACTCTTACCAATAAATCGCTTTCTAATGCTACATCAACTCTTTTTGATAACGCATTTAACGAGGCTTCAAATCTTAAAGATGAATTTGTTTCAACAGAACATCTTATTCTTGCAATGATTGACGATAAATCAACTGCAGGAGATTTATTGCGTGATTACGGTGTAACTAAAAAAGCCGTTCTTCAAATTTTAGCCGAAATTAGAGGCAATCAAAGAGTTACAAGTCAAAACGCCGAAGAAAATTATCAATCCCTAGAAAAATATGGAAGAAACTTAAATGCGCTCGCAAAAGCAGGTAAATTAGACCCCGTAATCGGTAGAAATGACGAAATTAGAAGGGTTATGCAGGTTCTTTCAAGAAGAAATAAAAATAATCCCGTTTTAATTGGTGAACCCGGTGTGGGTAAGACTGCTATTGCTGAAGGTATTGCTCTAAGAATTGTTAGCGGTGATGCTCCCGAAACTATCAAAACTAAACAAATTGTGGCGCTTGATATGGGTGCATTGATTGCCGGGGCACAATACCGCGGTCAGTTTGAAGAGAGATTAAAGGCTGTAATTAAAGAGGTTACAAGCTCACAGGGTGAAATTATCCTTTTTATAGACGAGCTACACACCCTTGTGGGTGCCGGTAAAACAGACGGTGCTATGGATGCCGCAAATATTCTTAAACCCGCTCTCGCAAGGGGTGAATTACATTGTGTTGGTGCCACTACCTTAGACGAATACCGTAAATATATTGAAAAAGACGCAGCCTTAGAGAGAAGATTTCAACCCGTTTTAGTGCAGGAGCCTTCGGAAGATGATGCGGTTTCAATTCTTCGCGGCTTAAAAGAAAGATATGAAGTTCACCACGGCGTAAGAATTACCGACGGAGCTATTGTGGCAGCTGTTCAGCTTTCAAACAGATATATTACTGACCGGTTTTTGCCCGATAAAGCTATCGATTTAATTGATGAGGCTGCTTCCAGATTAAGAATTGAAATTGATTCTATGCCCGAAGAACTTGACCTTCTTGAAAGGGAGATAACTCAAGGTGAAATCGAAAAACAAGCTTTGATTCGCGAAAGTGACGAGGCTTCTAAAAAGAGATTGATTGATCTTGAACATGAACTTGCAACTTTAAATGAAAAAAGAAACTCCCTTAAAGCGCATTGGATGAACGAAAAAGAGAGTATAAAGCTTATTAGAGGTATTAAATCTGAAATTGAATCGCTCAGAAATGAAGCCGAAAGGTTAGAAAGAGAGGGTAATTTTGCCAAAGTTGCAGAAATAAGATATGGAACTCTCCCCGAATTGGTTAAAAGACTTGAGAATGAAACTCTTTCTCTGGATAAAATTCAAAACGATAAAAGGTTACTTAAAGAAGAAGTTGATGCAGAAGATGTTGCCGAAATTGTTGCTAAATGGACCGGTATTCCCGTTACCAAAATGCTTGAAAGCGAACGGATTAAATTACTTGGTTTAGAAGCTGAACTTCATAAACGAGTTGTAGGTCAAACCGATGCGGTTATTGCTGTTGCCAATGCTATCAGAAGATCGAGAGCCGGGCTACAAGATGCTAACAGACCAATCGGTTCATTTATTTTTCTGGGTACTACGGGTGTAGGTAAAACAGAATTAGCTAAAACCCTTGCCGTTTCTTTGTTTGATGACGAGCATGCTATGGTTAGGATTGATATGTCTGAATATATGGAAAAATTCTCTGTATCGAGGCTTATTGGTGCTCCTCCCGGATATGTAGGTTATGAAGAAGGCGGACAATTAACCGAAGCAGTAAGAAGAAAACCTTATTCTGTTGTTCTTCTTGACGAAATTGAAAAAGCTCATCCCGATGTCTTTAATGTTTTGCTTCAGATTTTGGATGACGGCAGAATTACCGATAGCCAAGGGAATATAATTAATTTCAAAAATACAATAATTATTATGACCTCTAATCTCGGTTCGCATATTATTCAAGAGAAATTAACCGGTCATGACGATGTTGATATTGATGAAATTATGGGCGAACTCAGAATGCAATTAAGTGATTTGCTTAAACGCACTCTTAGACCAGAATTTCTTAACAGGATTGACGATATAGTTTTGTTCAAACCGCTTATGAGAACCGAAATCAGAAAAATTGTTGATTTACAGATTGAATCATTACAAAAACTATTAAAATCGCAAGAGTTAAATCTTAATATCGATGAAGAAGTAAAAGATCGTTTGGCAGTGATTGGATATGATGTCACTTACGGGGCGCGTCCGCTAAAAAGAACCGTTCAAAGATATCTTATAAACCCGCTTTCGCAAGAAATAATTGCAGGAAAATACTCAGCCGGTGATACCGTAACGATAAAGATTGATGAAAAAGGAATTATTAGGTTTGAATAATTAATTCAGTGAATGAATTTGTTTATTGTTACCTGATAAAATTTGAATCCGGCTACTTTATTTGGTAGCCGGTTTTTAGTTGCTTATATGATAAACAGGTGGTAGTTTAATTTTAAACGCCGAAAAATATGTCGTAATATACGATAACCTCTTCATCTTTTAATTTTTTACCGATAATTAATTACTATCCTTGTTTAATGCCGTTTATCATTAATCTGAATTATTCTCAATCGACTAAACAACCATTTTATTTATTAGTGTGTCTAAGAAGATAAAAACAACCAAAGGAAAACAAAATGAAGTCGATCTCAACACTTCTCTTTTTAATCGTATTATCAATGAATCTTACAGGATTAGCTTGTTCAAGCAACGAACCCGTTCTTACCGGTGATGATAAAGTTATTGCCGAAAAATCTTTCCAAGCTGTTCCGGGAGGTTACTTAGATGTATCTATGACCTTAGGTAATATTAAAATTAACAACTGGGACAAGAATGAAGTAAAGTTTGTTGTTTACGGTAACGACAAAACTAAAGAGAATTTTGATTTTGAAATGTCAAACTCCGGCGACAAATATATTCTCAAAATGACTCCAAAAAGTCAAAGTAACAAAAATTACAAAAACTATTCTGCATCGGTTGAAGTTTATATCCCCAGAATTTTTAACTCCGAAGCAAAAACTGCCGGCGGAAACATTGAAATTGGTGATGCAACCGGTAGTGTCTCGCTTGTTACAGCGGGCGGAAATGTGAAACTTGGTGCAATTACAGGTTCAGTTGATGTGAAAACAGCAGGTGGCGATATTATTGCAAATAAAACTTATGGCTCTATTAATCTTAAAACTTCGGGCGGTAATATTATTGTAAAAGATTCTGAAGGCGATCTTTCTCTATCAACAGCAGGCGGAAATATTTCTATAAACGCTAAAAACGGCGTTGTTAATGCTGCAACAAGTGGCGGCAATGTTGATTTAACTTACACAGGTGATAATAAAGGCATTAACCTAACTACTAGCGGCGGAAATGTTAAAGCAAAACTCCCTGCAGGCATTAAAGGTTCCATCAATATAAGAACGGCATCAGGCAAAGTTGATTGTGATCTCCCGGTTGAAGGAATGAAAAAATCAGAAACTTCACTTTCGGGAAATCTTAACGGCGGCGGTAAAGAAATAAGACTTACTTCCTCCGGCGGTGATGTAACTATCGTAAAATAATTTAAATTCTCCCTTCTAAATCGCGGCTGTCTCTTCGGAGGCAGCCTTTTTTTTGTAAATTCCTCAATTTTTATGTATAAAACACTTTAAAGTTATTAGCGTTTTAAATCCCCAATTTCTGCCTTGTTAATTCAAAACTAATAAACCACTCAAACTCATTTATCAATTGATAATTACCCGCGTAAAATCCGCTAAATATTTTCGAGATTTTTTCCTTATTGTAAAAGCCGCTAAAACCAGTTGCTCTCTGAAAAACTTCGCTTCTTAAATAATCTTCGTTTCTTAAAAAGTAATCAAGTTTAAACTCTATTTCCCGATTGTTTCTTTGAGTTCTGTTCTTAATTTTTCTATAAATTCTTGACCTAAGTGACCCATAATTAAATGGAACTAAAATGTCGTTTTTTGCAAGTGGAAACTCCGCAAGAAACCTGTTTTCCGAATTAATTATTTGCTTAAATAACTTACCGTTTTTCCGTCTGTTTTTAGGAACAGTAAACAATAATTTTAGCAGATCCCTTTGAACATAAGGCATAAAAGCTGTTTTTCCGGTTGAATCTAATCGGGTCTGCTCTGCTGCGTACAAATTTGGTAAACGGCACATTAAACTGAGTAAATCCAGTTTGTCTGATAGAGAAATTTTACCGGAGAAATTTGTTAATACTTCTTCAATTTGATTTGAAGCCCCTTTTTGCATCTCATGAACAACTCCGGAGTCAAAAATATCAACTCGATTAAAAACCATAGACTCATTTAACAGATTTGCGATTTTCTTACCCGGTGAGAGCATTGACTTATAATATACTCTGTTTAGAAATTCCCTCCGCCATAATTCACCAAACCCACCGTCTGCTATTAATCCGTTGTGACTCACTAAATTGTAGTTTGCTAATCTTAAAACCGGGAAGAATGGTTGTGTGAAAAGGTGAAATTTTGACGATTCTTTAAAGAAATTTACCTCTTCTTCAACACTTGAAAAAGAATGATTTAACACTTCGTGATATATCTGCAGCTTCTCTGCTATTTGACTCGCTATTATTACATCCTTTTCTGAATTTTTGCCAAATGAGTGCAAATACAGATTGCTACTTTTGTTTGAAAGTGATAAGAGTAACCTTGAATCTAACCCTCCTGATAGGCTCAAATTAAATGGAGCACTACATGCATTTAATAATCCTTGAAGCTTTTCTTTAAACTGTTCAACATTTGCATTATTTTCGGAGAAATCAAAATCATTAAATAAACTAACTTTAAACTTACTAATTTCATTTTTTCTTAGGTCAATTTTTATTCCTGCCCCGCAACAAATCCTTTCTAATCTTTTGAAAATACTACCGTAAGAAACTTGATTTATAAGCAACCATCTACCACCAAATTGTTCGAAATCCAATTCAAGTGACTTCTCAAGTTTCTGCGGTGATGTTGATAATTCAAAATTTTCACCCGTTACTTTCAAATAGAAATCTCTTAATCCTAAGGGGTCAGAAATGATCGTTAAAAATTGCTCATCCCAATATATTACGATAAAGTGCCCTTGATATTTTTTAAAATATTCTTCAGGGTTATCCAACATCTCAATTTTATTGGCATAAGGTGTATTAACGCCGGAGTTGTCAACAATTAGTGGAAGCCCCACCAGTATTGCTCCCCGGTTGCCGGAATTATTAGCCCACCGGTAAACATTACTACCTGAGGTATTAAGGGAAATACCATTTAAAAGATGAGTGATTTCGTTTGAAAAACCGGATTTAAAGTTGTTTGATGTTTCGGGCGTAAGGTTGAATGACGAGCAATAAAAATAGCTCATAGTATTTAAAGAGTACTAATAAGTTTTGAATAATTTAGAATGCTTCACCTATACCAAAGTGAAACTGCATTAAATCAAAAAATTGTCTTTTGAAAAATGGCGTTGAATTGTACGGATCAAACGCCTTGAATCCAAAATCTAATCTAATTGCTGCTATCGGTGTGTAAAAACGAACGCCAAAACCTGCAGCAATTGCAATTTGGTCAATTTTTGCTTGGTCAAGCACCTTCCATGTATTACCCCAATCTACAAAAACTGCATAACCAAGATATTCGCCAAGCCTTTGTCTGAACTCAAATGATCCTTCAATTAAATAATTTCCGCCCGGAATTTGGTTAACATCTGTTACAACTTCCCCCTCGGGCAGTGGTGGAAAGGCTCTCGGTCCCCAGCCTCTAACTGAGTTACTTCCGCCTACAAAAAACTGTTTATTTGTGGGTACCAAATCTTCATCACCGGCAAATAGTTGAATGTAACCCACCGATGCTTTAATAGCAAAAACTACATCGCGTGTCAAAGACAACGGGAAATAAGTTGCTGCAGTTAGCTGCGTTTTCAAGAAAAACGGATTTTGAATATCCTCTGAAGTAAAAGCCAACGAATATAAATAGGGGAATAGATTACCTTCTTCTAATAGGATATTCATATTATGCCCGGTTGAAGGAAATATTATATCGTCAACATGAGAAGATGAAGCAATAGCACCCACACCCGCAGTAAAAAACTCAAAGGTTCTTATACCGATAGTTGAAGGGAAATTGATTGATACAATGTTATCTTCCACAGCATAAAATGCGTTCAATGTGTTCAAAAATGTAATTTTTGGAAGCTCAAACTCAAAGTTTATTTTTGCTTTATAGGTTATACTTCTCACAAACCCGTATTTAATTGCAGAAGCCTGAAACTCTATCGTATTTACAATAGGCTCGTTCAAAAAGTATGGTTGGGTAACTCCGGCAGTAAGTTCAAATGTGCTGTAGCTAGTGGTATCCGAGAAAGTGAAAATGCTAAAAAGCCTGTCAAAAGTAAGGTTGAAAATGTCTTGATAAGCTCCTTGACCCCTAACTGTCAATCTTCTGGCACCTCCTAGAAAATTTTTCCTGCTATACTCAAGAGCCAAACCGAAGTTAAAAGCATTTTGAGTATTATTCATAATTAGTTCCGGTCCTAATTCATTCATCTCACTAATAATACCGTCAATTTTAACCGGTACTCTATTCCCTATTATACTATCTGTATCCGGAAACACTCTAACATAATCAAAAAGCCCTGTTCTATAGAGCCTAACTTGGCCGTTAGTAATTTTACTAATATCAAAATATTCGCCGGGCTGAATTTTTACGAGATCTCTAATAAGTCCAATATCAACATCTTCGGCACCAACCCCCGATGTTGTAACTGCAACGGTATCAATCAAATAGCGTTGACCTAATGTGAAGTGCATATCGGTATCAGCTTTTAGTTTAATTGTATCCCTAACAACGAGCGTACTATCATAGCTTGAAAACAAGTACCCACGGGTCTTTAAAAATGTAACAAGATTATTTCCCAAGCTTTGAATAACATCTTGCGAATAGCGGTTACTTTCGTCTATCTGCATTCTATCTGCAATTTCCCAGGTATAACCGGGTATATAGTTCTCAAGTCCGAAATAACGAAGAATACCGAAAGTTGAAGGTTTTTTTTCGTCAATAATAAAAGTAAGGCTGGCTTCTTTATTTTGAGGATCTATTTGAAATTTTGGAGTTACGGTAGCAGTAAAAAAGCCGTTAGCATTATAGAAATCTTCAAGAGTGTAAACATCCGACTCCATAGCTAAAGGGTCAAAATAATTAGGGGGAGCGCCAAAACTGCTAAAAGTATATAAAAATTGGAAGAACCAGTTGGGCGTTGCTTTCGATCTTAGAATAGATTCTAGAAATTTTGAGGGTATGCTGCTGTTTCCTTCAAATCTAACCCATTTTAATTCGTAAGTAGAATCTTCAACCTCAGTTTTTACCAGAGGTACGGCATCTTTCTCTTTTTGAATTTGTTCTAATCCTTGACCTTTAGAATAAAAGTTAAAAACCAGAATAAACAACAAAATGATTTTGAGATTTTTCATAAAATTACACTGTTAGTATTCAAACCTGAAATCTGATTGAGTTTTCTTTAATTCCGGAAACATAGCCGTCATTTTTTCCGTAATTATAGTGTCCGCAAAATTATTCCGGGAATATCCATTTAAAAATAAATTAGGAATACCGTCATCAAGTATGTACAAGTGCCCTTTATAAATTATTTGAGACTTAAAATCGAACAAATAAATAAACACTTCACCGCCTGAATTTCCTAAGAAAAAATCTCTTGAGTCATAATAAAGTAAATCTCTCCCTAATGTGTTAACACTAACTGTTAAAATAGAGTTCTTTTTGAGAGATCCCTCAAGCAATTGAGTTGAGTAAACCTCACTTAAAGTATCCCCCTCAAGTTCCGTAAGAATAAATTTTATACCCCAATCATTTTTATTCATCACTTCTTGTCCAAAAACAATATCTTCCTCTTCCATATTTCGGAAATAACCTCTTGAGGCTGTAGCAATAGAATTTCCATAAATCCTTTTGCCATAAGTAACTAATTCGCTGTTATTTTCGATTAGTTCCGGCGAAATCGGAAACCGGTTCCCGTTCTTGTTATCGCATGCCTGAAATAACAGAAGAGAAAGGATTGCGAGCGGAAAAGCAATTTTGAGAGTTTTTAGCATTTAGTCTGTACCAAAGAATATAAAAAAAGCCGGGTAATACCCGGCTGTAAAAATCCGGAAATTTAGATTTCCATTATCTCTTTTTCTTTGTGAGCTAAAATCTGATCGATCTCTTTAATATGCTCATCGGTTGTTTTTTGAACTGATTGCTCTGCATCTTTTAAAGAATCTTCAGGAAGTTTATCATCTTTCTGTTTTTTCTTCAAATGTTCGTTAGCATCGCGGCGTATATTTCTAATTGCAATCTTTGCTTCTTCTGCAAATTTTTTCACAAGCTTTACTAAATCCTTTCTTCTTTCTTGTGTAAGAGGCGGAATAGGAATTTTTAGGTTTGTTCCGTCATTCATAGGATTTAAACCAAGATCAGCTTGCATGATAGCTCTGTCTATTGCGTTTATTAAAGATTTATCCCAAGGAGTTACGCTGAGAGTGTGAGCATCTAAAACAGAGACATTTGCTGCCTGTTTCAGAGGAGTTAATGTTCCGTAATAATCTACCTTTACACCGTCTAAAAGCGCGGTTGTTGCCTTACCGGTTCTAATTTTTGCCAACTCGTGGCGGTAAGCCTCAATAGATTTACCCATTTTAATTTTTGATTCTTTAATTATCTCTTGCATATTCTCATAATTTTTGTTGTTATTTAAGCAAAAATAATAATTTTAGACTATTGTTTTACTATGGTTCCTACATTTTCACCCATAATTAAGGCTAAAAGATTACCGGGCTTGTTCATATTAAATACAATTATAGGTAAACTGTTCTCAGAACTCATTGCAATTGCGGTCAAATCCATTACGCGTAAATTTTTATTAATAACTTCATGATATGAAATATTACTAAACATTTCGGCAGCAGGGTTTTTTTCCGGGTCAGAATCGTAAATACCGTCAACCCTTGTTCCTTTAATTACAACTTCAGCGCCTATTTCAACACCTCTAAGCGTTGCAGCGGTATCGGTACTGAAAAACGGGAGCCCTGTACCGGAGGAAAAAATAACAACTCTACCTTTTTCCAAGTGTCTGATTGCTCTTCTTCTAATAAAAGGTTCAGCAACAGCATCCATTTTGAGAGCACTCATCAACCTGGAATAAACACCTACATTTTCAATTGCACTTTGAAGAGCAAGAGCATTAATTGTAGTAGCAAGCATTCCCATATAGTCACCTGTTGCCCGTTCAATACCGTTTGTATGCGCGTTTAACCCTCTAAAAATATTTCCGCCGCCAATTACAATCCCTACCTGAACACCTTGTGCATGAATAGATTTAATTTCTTCAGCAAAAAAGTTTAGCATATTGGGGTCAATACCATAACTTTTTTCCCCCATTAATGATTCGCCGCTTAATTTGAGTAATATTCTCTTGTACTTTGGAAGGCTCATAGAAACTCCTTTAAATAAAAAAAAGGTCTTAATAAATTAAGACCTTTTAAATAAGAATTATTTATTTTCATCCGCTAAATGAAAGCGGGCAAAAGAATGAAGTTTAACTCCGGAGGAATTATTCTTATTGTATTCGGAAATTAAATCACGAACTTGTTTGGTATTATCTTTGAAGAATTCTTGCTCTAATAAACAGTTTTCTTTGAAGAATTTATCTAATCTTCCGGTAGCTGCTCTTTCGGCAATTTGTTCAGATTTACCTTCGTTCATTAATTGTTCTTTATAGATTTCTAACTCTTTTTTAACGAGTTCCGGATCTACTTCGTCTCTTGAAACAGAAACGGGTTTCATAGCCGCAACTTGTAATGTAATATCAAAAGCTGTTTGATAAAAATCAGAAGCTTTATCTGCGGGTACACTGTCAAATCTAACTATACAACCAAGTTTTGAACCGGGGTGAATGTAAGAAGTAACAAAACCACCGTCTGATACCACTCTTCTAATTCTTTTTATTTCGGTTTTTTCACCAACTTTACCGGTTATTTCAAGCAATCTATCGTTTAATGAAGAGTTTTTGCTTAATAAATCTTCAACGGAATCGGCTCCTAAATCGAAAGCAGATTTTAACGATTCATTAGTGAACGCAACAAAATCATCAGATTTAGCAACAAAGTCTGTTTCACAATTTACTTCAATTATAGTACCGTAAGATTTATCTTCTGAAAGTAAAGTAGCAACAATACCTTCATTAGCAGATCTTTCGGCTCTTTTAGCAGCAACGGCTGCACCTTTTTTTCTAAGTATTTCAATTGCTTTAGTTAAATCGCCTTCGGCTTCAACAAGCGCTTTTTTGCAATCCATCATGCCTGCGCCAGTTTTTTGACGAAGCTCATTAACTTGAGCTGCAGTAATATTCATTAATTCTCCTGTTTTAAATTAGGAATTTTGAGCCGGAGTTTCCTCTGAAGAGGATTTACGCTGTCTGTGTTCTCTCGGTTCTCTATTTTCTCTCGGTTCCCTGTCACGCACTTTTCTGATTCTTTCAGGTTCTGCAGTATCTTCGGCTTTATTTTCAACAACTTTAGCCAAACCTTCTGTGATTGCCTGATTCATAACCTGCATAACTAATTCAATAGTTTTAACAGCGTCATCATTTGCGGGAATTACAAAATCGATATCATCAGGGTCACAGTTTGTATCAACAACCGCAAAAACCGGAATATTTAATCTTTTTGCCTCTTTAACGGCAATTGATTCTTTTTTAACATCGAAAACAAATAATGCACCTGGAAGACCTCTCATGTTTTCAATGCCTTCAAGAATTTTCTTTAGTTTTGCTTTCTCGCGTGTTAAAAATAATCTTTCTTTCTTTGTAATTTTGTCGAATGTACCGTCAACCTCTTGCTTTTCTATAGTTTGGAGCCTTTTGATACTTCTACGGATTGTAGAAAAGTTGGTTAACATACCTCCAAGCCATCTTTCTGTAACCCAATGTTGATCTACTTTTCTTGCTTCTGTTTCAACAATGTTTTTGGCTTGGTTTTTAGTACCTACAAAAAGAATTTTATGCCCGTCTGTGATAACTTTTATTAAGTTTTCAGCAGCGTGCTCAATAGCTTTTTTAGTTTTATTTAAGTCAATGATATGAATCCCGTTTTTCTCCATAAAAATATATGGTTTCATTTTAGGATTCCATCTGCGAGTGAGATGGCCGAAATGCGCCCCGGCCTCAATTAGCTGAGTAATTTGTAGATTATACACTATAACTCCTGTTTTTAACTTCTGCTTCTTTCTACTTCACTTTAGGCACATAATTGCACAGGCAGTGAATCCGGAAGCATGCTTGATTGATAAAAAATTGTTAAAATTATCTCTTTGAGAATTGGAAGCGTTTTCTTGCTTTTGGTCTTCCGTATTTCTTTCTCTCAACCATTCTGGGATCTCTTCTTAAAAATCCTTCTTGTTTGAGAACCGGTCTTAACTCAATGTTTCCATCGGTTAAAGCACGGGAAATAGCGAGACGAATAGCTTCTGCTTGACCTGTTTGACCGCCGCCTCTAACATTTACAAAAACATCATATTTACCTGCGTTATCTGTAACTTCAAATGGCGCAACAATATCGTCTCTGTGTGTCTTTAAAGGGAATGCGGCTTCAAGAGTTCTTTTATTAACCGTAACGGTTCCGTTACCCGGTCTTAACATCACTCTGGCTACTGCAGTTTTTCTTCTTCCTACATAAACTGTATCAGACATTAAATCTCCGTTAAATACTTAATACTTCGGGTTGTTGAGCTGTGTGTGGGTGCTCTGAACCGCGATATACTTTTAATTTTTTGATTAATTTTTTGCCGAGCGGAGTTTTTGGTAGCATTCCTCTTACGGCGTGTTCAAATATGAATTCCGGTTTCTGTACTATCATATTCTTGTATGTTCTAGTTTTTTGACCGCCCGGATATCCCGAATGGTGCAAATAAACTTTTTGTTGTTCCCTTTTACCGGTTACAACAACTTGTTCGGCATTAATAATTATTACAAAGTCACCTGTGTCTGCGTTTGGTGAATATGTCGCTTTATTTTTGCCCCTGATAACTTTTGCTACTTCGGATGCTACGCGTCCGAGTACTTTTCCCGCAGCATCTACTACATACCACTTTCTTTCAACTGAAGCAGTATTAAACCACGGGGTCATTTTTTCTTGTTTCAAGGCTAATCCTCCAATGTAGAAGTTTAATTTTATCAAAGAACACAAATTTAAGGTATATTTTTTTAAATACCAAAATCTTTTTTTGTATTGTTCCCACCTTTTTGTACAATTTTTTACTTTGTGTTTAATAGCTTTCGCTTTTAAATTTATTTGCAGCGCCCTTGTTCCGGCGGTAGTTGTTTATACTTTTATTACTTTAACCCGGCAAAGAGCTTTTATCATCGTTTTTTAATTCTTTATTCTTTTTTATATCAGAAGAGTTTTCTTTAGAAATTATTGTTCTTCCCAATTCTTTTTCCGTTTCTTCTCTTGCTATTCCGGCCACCCTTCCGCCTCGTTTAGCTACTTGTTTATGCTCTTTCATTTCTTCTGGTTTTTCCTGAGCAGAAATTTCAGTAGTAACCCGTTCACCAAGCATCGTAAAAATAAGCTCTAAATCAGTCATATTATCCCGTAAATTTTCTTTTGATTTTTCGGGTATGTTTTTGAATTTTTTGTACTCAACCGGAGTCATTCCAAAAGTTGCTTTACTTATTTCGGCAGTTAAAATAGCGTAATCTTTTTGGTCTGTTATCCCTCTCTCTTTCCATTCGTCTGTTAGATTTTGGCGAATTGCTATTCCACGCAGCCTTTTATCAATCCAATCTTGTGGATAACCCTTGGCTTCGTAGAGTTTTTTCATTCTTTCTTGTGCAAGTTCCGGGTTTTCTATTTCTTCAATTCTCTCGTATCCTACCATTGCAAGCCATCTTTTAAATGGCTCTGCTTTCGGAGAAGGAATTGATTGAATTATTCTGAGAATCCCCTCAGTATTTGAACAATCTGTCTTATACATTTTTCCGTCAGAAGCCTGTAATTTCAGTTGTCGACAAATTGTCGATAACTCAACACTTTCCTCTCTTGACGAGCGTTTTTTAATTCTATACCAATAATCTTTGGGATCAGTTGAATCCGTTAACGCCTCAACCACATCCACAACCGAAAAAAACCATTCGTTATTGTGCCAAATTTTGCGAATCTTTTTTTCTTCAAAAAGTGAAATTTTATCGTTTGACATAGTTTCTTCCTTTTTTGATTTCCTCATTTAGTTATCTTGATTCTTCCTCATTTCATAAAAATTATTACACTTTTATTAAATGAATATGTATCATTTCTTCAATTTATTATACTAAAGATCTAAAATTTTAGATTAAACTCAAAGTCATTTAATGACAAAAAAAAGCAGAATTTTATCTTTTGTCCGGGTATAAATTTTTGAAAAAATTAATCTAAAAGTTGCAGGCATTGTTAAGCAGATTACACCTTTAAAATACCTCTAAACCCTCTTGCAGCATAATAAGATTCAGCGCCGTTGTGATACACAAAGACTCTGCCAAAACGGTAGTCGCCAAAAATTGCACCACCAAGACCTCTAATTTCCGATGGAGTTTTAAGCCAACTGGATGTTTTTGTGTCAAACTTATCTAATTTCTGAAGTTCAAAATATTGAGCCTCGTCTAAAATATCTATTCCCATCTCTAACGCCATTTCGATAGCCGAATTTTTTGGTTTATTCTCTTTCCTCTGCAATAATGCCCCGGTATCGTAACACAAACTTCTCCTCCCTGCCGGACTTTCAGGCGAGCAATCACAGAATGTAATCACTCCTGTATTTTGATCATAGCCTGTTACATCAGGCTCACCGCCCGTCAGTTCCATCTGATGTAATGACCACAGTTTGTTATGTTCCTTTTCCAATTTTTCTTGAACCATGCTCCAAGTTATATTGATATGGCGGTGCATATTCTTCTCAAAGCGATTTTGCAAAGTTATAAAAAATTTCTCACGCTCATCCGGACTTACTCCCTTGTAATCTCCGTTCTTCAATGATTTTTACTCCTTTTTAAAGTTGTTCAATTTTTAACCAATA
>JACSRR010000416.1 GCA_014879635.1 Ignavibacteriaceae bacterium
AATTTTGTAAGTAATTCATCGTTTGTATTGTTCAACCCCTGTCCGCCTATTATAATTTTTAGATCAGGAAACTTTTCGGAAATAGCTTCTAAAACTTCGGTGAATCGAACATAATTCACATAAAGCGAGACAGACAGACCAACTATTTCGGGAGTTTTTGATTCAATATAATTTAATAAGGAAGAGCGGGGAGTGTTAGCACCTAAAAATATGGTATCCCATCCGTTATACTCAAAGATGTTTGTTGCAATTCTTGCACCAATATCGTGAAATTCCTTATCTATGCAAGAAATTATAACTTTCTTATTAATCTTTGGCTTTAATTTAACCATAGAAAGTGATACATCAACAAGATACTCACTCATACGGCTTGCAACATGTTCATCGGCAACAGTAATTTTGCCCTCATCCCACATTTTACCGATTCTATACATTGACTTTTGAATCATTTCGGTATAAATATCGTTAAGACTCATTCCTTGGTCAATCAAGGATTGCATAATTTCTTTACACTTGAATTTATTTCCTTCAAGGAGGGAGTTAAAAAAGTCCCAGAAGTAAATTTCTTTGTACATAGACCTGAATTTGTTAGTTACATCAATTATAACGAAAATATATTGAAATGAGTTCCGGTAATATCAGTTAAAATTAACTAACAGCCTCAACTCTTCTTATACCGGGTACTTCTCTAATAATAGCTCTTTCAACACCTGCTCTTAGAGTCATTTGCGACATAGGGCAGGAGCTGCAAGCTCCGGTTAATCTTACTTCAACAATTCCGTCAGGTGTTACATTTACTAATTCAATATCTCCGCCGTCTGCTTGTAAAAACGGTCTGATTTTTTGAAGTGCACTAAGTACTCTCTCGCTTATAGCGAGGTTTTTATTATTAATCATCAAGAGAAATCTCGATATTTTGTTGAGAATTTGTATTTATATTGCTTAAACTTATTTCAGCAGCCAATTTACGCGCAATATCGGTAATAATATCGGCTTCTGAAGAATCTGGTCTGTCATAAACAACCGGAATACCGTTATCACCACCAATTCTAATAGCCGGGTCAATAGGTATTTTGCCTAAGAAAACGGAGTTTGTTTCTAAAGCCAATTTTTCTCCACCACCCGAACCAAAAATATCAAATTGTTGATTTGTACCGGGTGCGATAAAATAACTCATATTTTCAACAATTCCGAGAATAGGAACATTCACTCTTTCAAACATTTTTGCCGCTTTTCTTGCATCTGCAATTGATACATCTTGAGGGGTAGTAACAATTACGGCGCCTGTTAACGGAATAGTTTGGCAAAGAGTTAATTGAATATCTCCGGTTCCGGGGGGCATATCAAATATTAAATAATCTAATTCATTCCATTCAACATCTGACATAAATTGCTTTAAAGCACCGCTTGCCATAGGACCACGCCAAATTATGGGAGCGTTATCTTCAACTAAAAATCCGATAGACATTAGCTTAATTCCGAATTTTTGTATCGGTAATAAAATAATTTTATCGCCAAGTTCTATAACTTGCGGTTTTTCGGTGATACCGAGCATAAGCGGAATTGAGGGACCGTAAATATCGGCATCAATTAACCCTACCTTTGCTCCCTCTAATGCTAACGCAACGGCTAAATTAACAGCAACGGTGCTTTTACCTACACCGCCTTTTCCGCTTGCAACTGCAATAGTATTTTTAACGCCTGCAAGTAGTCCGCCTTTTTCTTTCTTAGAAGAGCCGAGAACATTTGAAGTCATATTAATTTTAATTTCACACTCCGGGAAAACTTTTTTGATTTCATAGATACAGTCGTTTTTAATTTTATCTTTTAGAGGACAAGCAGGAGTTGTTAAAACTACATCAAATTTAACCGTATTACCTTCAACTGATAAGTTTGCAATCATATTTAAAGTAACCAAATCTTTTTTTATATCGGGGTCATTAACCCTGCTTAAACATAAAAGTATATTTTCATTATTTAGAGTCATAAAATTTCCTTTAAAAAACTTATTTAGAATTTTCCATAAGCCATTCTTGAGCATTAACTATAGTTTCATCTTCACCTCTATAAACAAAAGAATAGCCCATAGTGTTCGAAAGAGTTCTGGCTTTTTCATTATCTTTCAAATAAATTGCGAGTACCTGTTTAACCAAATACTCTTTAATATCAAGATCTCTCACAGGAGTTAATGTTTCCACTCTTCCATTTAAATTTCTTGACATCATATCAGCGCTACCTATGTAAACTTCCGAAGATCCACCGTTACTAAAATAAAATATTCTGCTGTGTTCTAAAAATCTTCCGACAACGCTTCTTACAGAAATGTTTTCGCTAAGATTTTCAACACCGGGTACTAAACAGCAAATACCTCTGATAATCAGGTCAATTTTGACTCCGTGATTTGAGGCATCATAAAGTGCGGCAATAATTTCGGAATCAACAAGGGAATTAATTTTCATAATAATTTGAGATGGATAACCATTTTGAGTGTTGGTTATTTCCCTTTTAATTAAATCTAAAATTGCTCCTCTCATTGTAACGGGGGCAACTAAAAGCCGGTTAAATTCTTTTTGGTCAGAATAACCGGTCAGAAAATTAAAAACATCTGCAATATCAGAGCAAATAGCTTCGTCACAGGTAAATAATCCTATGTCGGTATAAAGTTTAGCTGTAGAAGCGTTATAATTACCTGTACCGATATGTCCGTATCTTATTAAATTACCTTGTTCGCGCCTTACAACCAAACTAAGCTTAGCATGAGTTTTTAATCCAACCAAACCATAAACAACATGCACACCAACTTTTTCTAATTGTTTAGCCCAATAAATATTGTTTTCTTCATCAAACCTTGCTTTAAGTTCAACTAAAACGGCAACTTGTTTCTTCATTTCGGCTGCCTCAATCAGTGCATCAACAACAGGCGAATTTTGCCCTACACGGTATAATGTTTGTTTAATTGCTAACACATCGGGGTCTTTTGATGCTTGCTTTATAAAATTAATAACCGGCATAAAAGAATGATAAGGATGGTGAAGAATTACATCTTTTTTTCTTATTATCGCAAAAATGTTTGCTTCTTCTTCTATTTGTTTAGGAATAACAGGATAATGTGGCTTCTCTTTAAGATTGTACAAAGGAAGAGAATAAAACTCCATTGCCCGGCCCAATCCTAACGGACCCTCAATAATATGCACATCATCTTTAGTAATCTGTAAATTTTTGGAAATCATTTTAATCATAGAATCGGGCATCGTGTTTGAAGCCTCCATTCTAACAACATTTCCAAATTTCCTTTGTTTTATATTTTCTTCGATAACTTTTAAAAGGTCATCTGCTTCATCCTCTTGAATTTCAATATCGGTATCTCTCGTAATTCTGAACGCGTGTGATTCTAACACTTTCATTTTTGGAAACAGACGGCTAAGATTTGGTTTAATAAGGTCTTCTATCCACATAAATTTAATGGGATATTCATTAAGACCAAAATCTTGATTATGTTCATGAAGAATTTCATCAACTCTTAACAGTCTTGGAAGAATAGCCGGCACTTTAATTCTAGCAAAATGGATTTCACTTTGACTATCTTGTACTAAAACGGCTAAACTAAGTGAAAGATTAGAAATGTAAGGGAACGGTCTGCCCGGATCACTTGCTAAAGGTGTGAGAACCGGGAAAATTTGCTTTTCGAAATAATTCTTAAGAGCAATTTGTTCATTTTCGTCAAGTTCATCATAGTTGCAAATAAAAATATTGTTCTCTTTTAATTGAGGAACAATTTCATCAAGCCAAAACCTGCTTAATTCTTTTATTAAAGGTTGAACACGATTCTCAATTTCAATCAAAGTTTTACGCGGGTTTAAACCATCGATAGATACTTCGGGAACCTCAGCAGCAATTTGCTCTTTGATACCCGAAACCCTGATCATATAAAACTCATCAAGATTTGAACAAAATATCGATACAAATTTAATTTTTTCGAGCAACGGAAGAGCAGGATTGTAAGCTTCTTCTAATACTCGCTGATTAAATTCAATCCAGCTTAAGTCTCTATTGAAGTAATTTTCAGGCTTGTAATATTTAGATAGACCGTTTTTCTTTTTCATAATTATCTAATTTTAAAACATCTAATATACTGAATATTTATTGGCAATGGGGTAATTAGTAGTAGTTCTTTTGGCGATTTTCTCGTTTTACCGTGATTATTTGGCTTATTGGATTTTTCGGTGGCAAAAAAAATAATTAATAATTTAGTAAATTAGTGACAACCATATTTAGGACAATACACTTCGCTCCTCGAACTCCCGCACCCCGCACCCCGCACTTACTTAAGAAACACCATCTTACCTGTTTGTGAATAAACCGGAATACTGCTGCCTTGCCGTACTTCTATGCGGTAAAAGTAT
>JACSRR010000418.1 GCA_014879635.1 Ignavibacteriaceae bacterium
TTTTTTTAAAATGTCAGAAATTTTCTTGGAGTACAGAAAGAATTAGAGAAAAAAGGCAGAACGACCCCAAATCTAGAGATAATTAAAACAATTCGTGATTTTCCAAACAAAATGCTTGAAATGATGAATTTTCTTTAAAGCCAAATTATGGTGATTTCCTTTTTGGAAATACAATTGCCCTACTGTTTTTACAAATTCCAACGAATCGTTTGCGGGTGGATTAATGATGGGTATTATTCGTTGTTTTCGTTTTCGTTCAACAAAAATATAGATAAAAACACCTAATAAAACCAAATAATACGCCCATTTTAACGATGGTACTGACTCAATATAGCGTGTCAATGACTGCTCGCCTACCCTACCTTGCTTGGTGTATTCATCCCACAAAATGGTATCGGAGTCAACATAACTCAGTGCCTTTGCCGAATACGGATTCGATGGATATTTGAGCAAGTAATAATTCGTAAAAATTTCGGGTACTGAATGAAGGAAAAAGTAGCCTTTCCCAAACCTTACCTTCAAAAAATTGGCTTGCTTGTGTTTGTTTTCGCCTAAAATATTGGCTACTAATGGTTTCTTTTTTTGAGGTTTAAATACATTTTCACCCGTTTCTTTCTCTAAACGATAGTACCAAATGGGGGCAAGCGTTCGATTTACTAAGTTGATGGTAAGTGTATCGAGTTCAACAATTTTGGTAGCCTCTTTATCTACAACCTCACTCTTAATGAGGTTATTAAGTTTTAGTTCGAGGTGCAGGGTATCTAACAATCGTTTGGGGAAATCATTGGCAGCAATAAAAGCAGTATTTCCGTTAGCTACAAATTTAAAAAGATGTTCGAGGTCGTTGGAATCGGGGGCAAAATTTGCAGTTGAAAACGAATCAGAAATAAGTAAGAAAGTTGTTTTCTCGAAATTTTTATCTTTACTAAACGCATTGTAAAATGGCTCTCGATTTTGCTTAATTTGAACTTTAGGAAACAGCTCGGGTAAGTGTTTGAACAAAATTTCAGTACCAAACGGAATCGTATCCGAATTTTTGAACGAACGCTCCCAGTTAATTTTTTCAGGACGATTAACCTCCAAAAAAATTAGTGCAAAAAACAAAATTGCAATGACAACTAAATAGATGCGATAGCTTTTCATAACTTCTCTTTAAAATGCTCAAAATCAGCCTTTATTAATTCAAATTCAGCATTAGGAATTGGTACACCTCCATACCAAGCATATTCAAAATGATTGGTTAATGCTCCAAAATCTTTTCGCCATTTACTTTGTTGTTTTTAGCTACAATAAAGGGTTGACATTAAAAATATTTGAACTATATGATTTTGATAAATTAAGGAAAGAACACTTAGAAAACATCAGAAAAAGTTGAGAGTATTTTAATTTTGTACCCCCGGTAGGAATCGAACCTACGCACATGGCTCCGGAGGCCATTGCTCTATCCACTGAGCTACGGGGGCTAAAATTATATTTTAGATTTTGAAATTTAACTATACAGGCTTTCTATTCATAACTATATTTGAAAAAATAACGCTAAAATAAAAAACAAACTGAAAACGAGATGAAGCATCACATTTAGTTTTGCCGCAGGTTTAAGTCCATCAGGGTTATCATGGTTTTTTATCACAACCGGAATAATTTTATATAAATAAAACCCAAAAGGAATTAAAATTCCGTAAAATGAAAATTTTATTCCCGGCACAAAAAGCGGAACTGCAATTATATTAATAACTGCAATTAACTGAATAATTAAGTATCCCCATCTTGTAATTTTTGTTCCAAGTCTTGCAACTAATCCCCGCTTGCCCGTTTCCTCATCTGCAGGTAGATCAATCATTTGTCCTAACCATAAAATAGAAAGAGTACTTAAACCGGTTAGAGGCATTATCCATAAAATTAATGGTTCAAAAGTTACATTTTGACTTAATGCACCTACTAAAATAGCCATTGGTCCAAAAGCAAACCATACAGAAATTTCACCCAGACCTCTATAAGCTAATTTAACAGGAGCTGCCGTATAGTATTTTGCGAAAAAAGCCGAAAGCAAATAGAGTGAAGCCAATACCCAATAATGTTCCTTATCTATAACGCTGAACATTAGAGTACATGCACCGAGTGCAATAATTAAAGAAATCCTTGCAATATTATACATTTTTGGCATAAGTTCAGGAGAATCAACCAAAATACCGCTTCCGCCGCTGAACTCGTTTCTATGCACATTTACCTTGTCAGTACCCTGAATAGTGTCATAAATGTCATTATACACATTGGTTGCAGCGTGTAAACCTATTCCCATTATAAGAACAAGAATTAATCCTTCAACTGAAATTTCTCCTTTGTTTACCACAACGGCTGCAACAACTCCGGCAATAACCGGTGCTAAAATTGACGAAAAAAAAGGAGCTCTCAACATTTGTATCAGATTTGGCGATTTCTTTTCAATTATATTTTCCATATTTTCCTAATTTTTATAATTTAATGACATTCATAGTGTATTTTAATGAATCAAATTTAATAATTTATACTTAACTAATTCTATGTTTTTCCTTTTCGTTCTTGATTTATGAACAATTTTCTCACACGCATTTTCAACCCGGCTTTTTTTCACGGTAGAGGCAGCAGGGAAAAATTTTTTGAGGGATGGTTTTATAAAATAACCGATAAAACTAAAAACATTTCGTTAGCCATAATACCGGGAATTTACCTCTCTTCTGATCACAAAAAATCTCACTGTTTTATTCAAATTGTAGATGGTATTAATAACAAAGTTTTTTACCAAAAATTCCCTGTTGAAACTTTTACAGCTAATGATAATTATTTTAAGTTCAAAATAATGAGAAATGTCTTCTCTTTAGATAGAATTGCTGTCAAAGAATTTCAATCAGGTGAAGATACTATAAAAATGGATTTCGAATTAAACGGCGTAAAAAAGTGGAAATCCCGTATAACTGCCCCAAACATTATGGGTTGGTATTCTTATGTTCCGTTAATGGAATGTAAACACGCTTTGCTCGCATTTAACGGGTCAATTAAAGGCTTGCTGTCAATAAATGAAAGCGTTATTTACCTCGAAGATGCAAAACTGTATGTTGAAAAAGATTGGGGAAGTAGTTTCCCTGTTGCTTACATCTGGGCACAATCAAACAATTTTGTAAATGAAAATGCCTCTTTTATGATTTCGATTGCAAAAATACCTTGGCTTAAAAAATCTTTTACAGGTCTTTTAGCAGTATTATATGACGGCAACAAAACTTATAATCTTTCAACTTACAAAGGTGGCTCGGTTACTGCCTTAGAAGTTGAACCAAACTCCGTAAATATTACCGTTAAAACCTCTGTTTATACTCTCACAATTGAAATTGAAAGAGAAGAAGGTGTTGTTCTTCATGGTCCAATTGATGGCGAAATGATTAAGGGCATATCAGAATCACTAAATTCAAAGCTCAAAATTAAACTTGAATCAAAATCCGGAACTATCTTTGAAGATACGGGAATTTTTTCGGGTTTAGATATCAACGGCGATATTAATGAAATACTACCTAAATAACTATAAATTGTTTTTCATATAATGGATATTGTCAATTTCGCCTGGGTCTCTTTTATTTAACAATGCCGTAAAGTAACTTATCCAATCACCCAAATAAATAAGTTCAAGCGCTCTTACAAGCTTGTTTTCTGCAGAACTCTCCAAAACAAACACATTTAATCCATACTTTTCGAACAAAGTGTTCATTACGCCCCACCTCTTTTTGTTTTGAGGGTGAGCATCCTTATCATTAAACAAAAAAACCGACATTTTATGTTTTTTTTCAACTACTGTTTCCCAGCCGACAATCTCGTTATGATTCATTTCGGGAATTATATTAGCGAATGAATGAATTTTACCGTTTTCATTTAATTGCCCTTTAAATCTTACAGCCAAAGAACCATTTAACCCGTCGAAACCATAAACAACCGCAATTGTATTTTTAATTTGTTCGGCAATATGTTTCGGATAACCGTCAAAACTTCCAAAATTCTTACTTTGTTTTGCTAAAACCGAAACAGCTTCCTTAATATTTTCGCTTTGAGAAGAGAGCACTTTCAATTTTTCGAATATTTTTATTAGTGCAGTTAAATTGCTATAAAGTGCAAATCTGGGTTGAAAACCGGACTTTAGCATTAAAACCGGTACTCCAATTTTATTTGCTTTCTCTAATAGTTTGCCGCCTGTAGTTAATACAATTATTTTACACCCTTTTTGAACACCCTCATCAAACGCCGATAAAGTCTCTTCCGTATTTCCTGAATAACTTGAACAAATTAACAAGGTTGAATTTGATACATAAGAAGGTAGATTGTAAGTTCTGTTTACCTGTCTCTTATACACATCTGACGCTGCCGACGACGGAGAGAGTG
>JACSRR010000421.1 GCA_014879635.1 Ignavibacteriaceae bacterium
CTCGTGGGCTCGGAGATGTGTATAAGAGACAGCTTCTTTGTTTGCCAAAGGTGATAGCATTGAAGTATTTCTTATTGAAGCTTACATTACAGATGAAAAACCTGATACTCTTACACTAACTTTTGCTACTTCAGATGATTGTTATACTAAAGTTTTTCTAAATAATACCGAAGTTTTTTCTTCAAACGAAATGTTAAACTTTCATAATCTGCTTTTAGATGTCAGTAAATTAAAGGCAGACGAAGGCATTTTGCGTTTGAGGTTTGAAAATACGGCACAATCAGGGAAAACTTATAAGTCAGATGTTTACGATGTTAGAGTACCAAGGGTTATAATAGTTGAAGACGGCGGTTCTTACCTCTTAAGTTGCATAACCGGTGCAATTATTTATATGATTCCTTCTCCCGGTGTAGCTTTTTTTAATTCTGATCAAAGAATCTTTTTCACCAAAGAAATCCCGATTATCGTAAACTATTCAGGAGGTTTTAACTATCCCTCAAGTTACATTTCAGCCGAATATTCGCACATGCCTGATTCACGATTCTTAAATTTAGCCGGCTTAGGTTATAAGTACATTTTCGAAATCCCCGTTATTGAGTATTTTTCGATTGGAATTAACGGTAGAACTGATTTTTTAGGCTTTAACTCCGTTAGTCCCGAAATTTCAATTGGATTATTAAAATTAACGAATGTGTTTACCATTTATGCCAGAGCAAGATACAATTTTCAACCCGGTATTCCCGGTAATGAATTTACCGAAGTAAGCATCGGTTTATTTTCTCATTTCTTTTCATTTAATTTTTAGGTATTATGACCATGAATACAATTCAATTCATAGAAGATCATATCCCCGCAGTAGCTAAGTTATGCAGACAAGCTCTCGAGAAAGACATTATGCCGGATTTTTTACTCACAGAAAAAACTGTATTAGACCCTGATTTTGACTCAAAACTAACTTATATTGTCAAATCTGATCAGGGCGATGTTATTGCTTTTATTATGGGCGTAGTAAGAGATAGAGGTAATGAAAAAATTGGATATATTAAATTATTTTGTGTCCATGAAAATTTTAGACGAAACGGAATTGGCAGAAAGCTATATAATTTGATTGAATCCGAATTTAAAGGGAGAGGAATTAAAAAGGTTCGACTCTTTGAGTCCTGGCCAAATTACTATCAACCGGGAATTGACCCATTTTATACTGAAGCAGTCTGTTTTTTTGAAAGAATGAAATTTGTAAGAAACGGAGATACATCAAATTTGACAGCCGACCTTTCAGCATCAGATTTTGACACTTCTGCTGAAGAAAAAGAATTGCAAAAGCAACAAATAGAAATTAATAGAGCCTCTCATAATGAATTTGAAAATACTATGGCTTACATAGATAAATTTTTTCCTGCTTGGAGAGGTGAAGTATCGGCTGCATTTAAAAATTCGCCTGTTTCGCTTCACATAGCCAAGTTAGACGGTGAAATCAGAGCTTTCTCAGCACACGAAGTTAATAATATAGGAACAGGTTGGTTTGGTCCTATGGGTACTGACCCTGTTTTTAGAGGCAAGGGTGTGGGTGGAATTTTGCTTAAAAGATGCTTAAAAGATATGAAAGAAGCAGGTTTTGCCAAAGCAATAATCCCTTGGGTTGGTCCAATCCCCTTTTATATGCATTATTGTAATTCAAAAGTTTCAAGAGTATTTTGGAAATATGAGAAAATTTTGGAATGATTTTTAATTCTATTCTGTTACAGTTATAAGATAATAACAATCAGGAATAGATGAAAAGAATTCAGTTCGCGATATTAATTTTATTGTTTTTGACCCCGGTTTTTGCTCAAAATACCGGTTCTGTTAAGGGTAAAGTTACAGGAGAAGACGGACCGTTTCCGGGTGTAAATGTATTAATTATGCAGTCAGGCAACGGTGCATCAACTGATCTTCAAGGATTATTTGAAATTAAAGGTGTTCCACCCGGTATTTATAAAATACGATTTAGTTTTATCGGTTTCAAAAGCATTTTTAAGGATATTACTTTATCTGCGGGCGAAACGCTTGAACTAAGTGTTCAGCTTTTAGAAACAGAAGCAGTTACCTTGTCTTCAATTGAAGTGATAGGAAAAAATGCAAGAGACGCATCCGATACTGATATCAGTATTGTTGAAATAAGTCCCGAAAGGGCTAAAGTTTTAGCCGGTGCAGGTGAAGATGTTCTCAGAACGCTGCAATCATTACCCGGTGTTCTTGCCCCTAATGATTTTTCTTCGCAGCTTGTTGTTAGAGGGAGCGGACCTGACCAGAATTTGATAATAATTGACAATGTCGAAATTTTTAACCCTTACAGGCTTTACGGCTTTATCTCAATGTTTAATCCCGATGCTGTTGATGATATATCACTAACCACAGGCGGATTCCCCTCAAGATATGGAGACAGGCTCTCAGCAGTTCTTGATGTTACCAACAGAGAAGGCTCAAATACAAATCCATTTACCGGTAGTATTAATGCTTCGGTTACTAATGCTAATGTGGTTCTTGAAGGAAAAAATCCTTTTAATATTAAAGGTGGTTGGTTAATTAATTCAAGAAGAACTTATTATGACCTCATTTTAGAACCTATCGCTAAAAACAATAACCTGGTAGAAGAAAATGTAGCTTTCCCAAATTTTTATGATTTACAATTAAAAGCTACTTTTGGTCCGTTCAGCGGGCACAAATTTATTTTAACCGGTATTGTATCAGCAGATGGCGTTAGTGTTATAAGCGGAAAGGATAGAAGACAGCCTGATAGCATTTCTGTTAATAACATTACAAAAAATGATGTTGTTGCTCTAAATTGGCAATACATACCAAATAATAAGTTTTTTATGCAGACTACTGCATCTTGGTATCAAAACGGAGGCTTAACCGGCTTTGATTCTGAGATTCTCGACCCCTCTTTAAACCGTGAGAGTTTCAAAGATTTCGCAATGGATACCATATCTCCGTATCTGCTTAATTTTAAATTCGACTCAAACTTCAAATTCCGAAAATATGCTCTCGACTCTAGAATAAACTACATTTGGGGCAATAATCATCTATTTGAAGCAGGTGTAGGAGTTGACTTCCTTCGTACAATTCTTGAATTTGATTTTTCTTTTGACCCGCAACTTCAGGCAATTTTTTCTGCTAATCCTAATTTCAGGTCTGCTTTAAGCGATATCAAAGACATCAAAGATTATAATAAATACCGGGCTTACGCTCAAAATAAATTCGCAATTTCCGATAGATTGTACTTCAATCCCGGAATTAGATTTGACTACTATGAAATATTAAGAAAATCTTATTTTTCTCCCAGAATTGCATTTTCGTACGGACTTGATGAAATAACAACACTTAGAGCCTCTTGGGGAATTTTTTATCAATCGCCCGGCTATGAAAAACTGCGTGATGCCGGTGTAATTTTTGACTTTAGCGAACAATTCACCGGAAATCTGGAAGCTGAAAAAGCCGTTCACTACATACTTGGTGTTGAAAGATGGTTAACAAACGAATGGAATATCAAAGCCGAGTTATATTACAAAGATTTCCAAGATTTAATTGTTCCAAAGGTTGTTCAAGGTACAAAATACTTTACAGAACTAATTCCCGGCAGGGACCCCAGATATGCATCAGCATGGACAAGCCCCGTTGCAGTACCTTCTGATTCAATCACTCAAATTCCGGTTAACGGCGCTACAGGTGAATCGTATGGATTAGAAATTCTTCTCGCAAAAAGAAATTTAGACCCAAATTCTAAAATTTCAGGATGGGTTTCATATTCTTTCGCCTACGCAGACAGATTTGAAGGCAGTCGTGTAAATCCCTTCAGATTTGACCAAAGACATACCGTTAATATCGTTTTAGACTACAGATTTGATGAAGTTTGGAACCTTGGTGTTAGATGGCAATATGGATCGGGTTTCCCAAATATTTTTCCTCAAGGAATCAGACCGAGAATTATTTTAACCGATTCAGACGGTGACCTTAAACCTGAAACCCCTATTGTTTCAACGAGAAGAACATTTAGCGGACCGGGAAGTAATGAAGTAGTGTATGATGTTGACAGGGGAGATAATAGAGATTTCAACGGCAAAAAACCGGAATATCACAGGCTTGACATCAGAGTTACGGCTACAACTAATTTTTGGGGTGTTGATTGGAATTTCTATTTAGATGTAATTAATCTTTATAACCGTTCAAATATTATTGGATATGATTATTTTATTAATGAAGATCTAACGCTTGGTACAAGAGCTACATCAATGTTCCCTATTTTACCCACAATCGGATTTAGTGTAAAGTTTTAAAAAGTTGAACCGCCTCAGGTTCTAGAGAAACTGTGAGGCCTGTCTCTTATACACATCTGACGCTGCCGACGACGGAGAGAGTG
>JACSRR010000427.1 GCA_014879635.1 Ignavibacteriaceae bacterium
AAATTTTTGTTAAATCAAATTTGGTAGATTAGCACAACAAGATTATATTTGGGCTTGTTATTCCAAACAATTTTGCCGGGGTGGCGGAATTGGTAGACGCACAGGACTTAAAATCCTGTGGGTGTTTTCACCCGTGCCGGTTCGAGCCCGGCCCTCGGTACAATGGGTTCTTAGCTCAGTTTGGTTAGAGCGTCTGTTTGACGTACAGAAGGTCATAGGTTCGAATCCTATAGAGCCCACTCACCGGCAAGAGTAAGACTTACAATTTTTTTTTCAACTAATTAATAAAATTTAATGGCAGGTGAACAAGCGCAAAAAGATAATGTGAACACAAATAAAGATTCGGTTAGAGTTAACGAAGAAATAAATGTTTCAAGAGTTAGAGTAATCGATGAAAATGGTGAGCAATTAGGGATACTTCATGTGAATGAGGCTATTAGATTAGCCCGTCAAAGAGAGTTAGATTTAGTAGAAATTGCCCCTAAAGCTGAGCCCCCTGTCTGTAAAATTATTAATTTCGGAAAATTTAAGTACGAAAAACAGAAAAGAGAAAAAACTCAAAGAAAAAATCAGCAGATTCAAGTTTTAAAAGAGATCAGGTTTCATCCGAATACCGATTCTCACGACTTTGATTTCAAAACAAAGCACGCAATTAATTTTCTCGAAGAAGGTAATAAAGTTAAAGCCGTTGTATTATTCAAGGGCAGAGAAATGGCTTATACTGAATACGGTGAAAATTTATTGAATAAATTTGTTGAGAGAGTGCAAGACATTGCCAAAGTTGAAAGTCCAATAAAGCTGGAAGGCAGAAACATGAGCGTTATTGTTATTCCGGTAAAGAATAAATCAAAAAAGAAATAAATTCGGGAAATTCAAAATGCCAAAAATGAAAAGTAACCGGGGCGCAAGAAAGACTTTCAAAGTTACAGCCTCAGGTAGATTTAAAAGAAAGAAGGCTTTTAGAAGCCATATTCTTACCTCTAAAACAACAAAACGCAAAAGAAATTTGAGGAAAGGTTCTTTAGTAGCCGTTGCCGATTCTAAACGCGTTAAAATAATGATGCAATAAGGAGATAAGGATATGCCAAGATCACAGAATAATGTTGCTGCTTTAGCAAGAAAAAAGAAATACCTCAAAATAGCCAAAGGTTATTGGGGTCGTAGAAAAAATGTTTGGACTGTTGCCAAAAACCATGTTGAAAAGGGTTTAGTTCACGCTTATACCGGCAGAAAATTAAAGAAAAGAGATTACCGTTCTTTGTGGATTGTAAGAATAAATGCCGCCGCAAGAGAAAACGGTCTCAGTTATTCACGATTTATTAGCGGTCTTAAAGCTAAGGGTGTTGATATTAATAGAAAAGTCCTGGCTAAAATCGCAGTTGAAAATCCTTCGGTTTTTGCTGAATTGGTAAACTTAGTTAAAAATTAAATTCATTTTATTGATATTTACCCTCTTAGTTGATTTTTCAATTAAGAGGGTTTTTTTTTATTGAGATGTTAATGAAAGATAAAATAAACAAATTGAACTCAGATATTCAAATTGAATTTGAAACTGTTTCTAACCTTAAATCTCTAGAAGATTTCAGAATTAAATACTTATCGAGAAACGGAATTTTTGCCGAATTATTCGAAGAATTTAAACTTCTTTCTCCGGATTTAAAACGAGATACCGGAAAATTGCTAAATGAAATTAAAAATTCTTGGCAAAATAAATTTGACTTGAAATCTGAAGAACTTAAAAATAGTTCTGAATCAATTGCTTCTAAAATTGATATTTCTCTGCCAGGAATACAAAAACCTTCCGGTAGCATTCACCTGATTAATTCAACTATGGATGAGATTAAATCAATTTTTAGAAATATCGGTTTTTCTATTATTACGGGACCTGAAGTTGAGTCAGATTATTATAATTTTGAAGCTCTTAATTTTCCTCCCGAACATCCTGCAAGAGATATGCAGGATACATACTTCATTAATCAAAGTTATGTACTAAGAACTCATACAACACCGGTACAAATAAGAATTATGGAAAAACAGGAGCCACCTGTTAGAGCTATCATGCCCGGTAAAGTATATAGAAACGAAGCAATTTCTGCAAGAAGTTACAACCTGTTTCATCAAATTGACGGAATTTATGTTGATAAAAAGGTTACTTTTTCGGAATTGAAAGGCACTCTAATATATTTTGCTAAAGAGTTTTATGGATCATCATTAAAGTATCGCTTCAGAGCAAGTTTTTTCCCGTTTACAGAACCAAGTGCAGAGATGGATATTAGCTGTTTTCTTTGTAACGGTAAAGGATGCAGAGTTTGTAAGAATAGCGGTTGGCTTGAAATTCTCGGCTGCGGTATGGTTGATCCTAATGTACTTAAATCAGTTAATTACGACCCTGATAAGTATTCCGGATATGCGTTTGGTATGGGTATTGAAAGAATTGCTATGTTAAAAAACGGAATAACGGATATCAGAATATTGTACAATAATGATATCAGATTCTTAAAACAGTTTTAAAGGTTTTATTGTGAAAGTTTCACTTAATTGGCTCAAAAAATATATAAATTTAGAAGGAATTGAGTTAGAGAAAATTACTTCCTCTTTAACAATTTCGGGATTAGAGATTGAAGGTATTGAAGAGCAAGCAAAAAAATATGAAAATATAATTATTGCAAATGTTGTTAAAAAAGAAAAACATCCCTCTGCAGATAAACTTTCTGTTTGTGTTGTTAATACCGGTAGTGAAGAAATTCAAGTTGTTTGTGGGGCACCAAATGTTGAAGCAGGGCAGACAGTTGTGTTTGCAAAAATTGGTGCTGTAATTCCCGCAGGAAATTTTCAAATCGGTGAGGTTAAACTCCGTGGCGTTCAATCTAAAGGTATGATCTGCTCAAAAAAAGAACTTGAAATTGGTGAAGACCATTCGGGAATTTGGGTTCTTCCTGACGGAATTGCACCCGGTACCGGACTTTCTGAGTATCTCGGTTTAATTGATACTATTTTGGAAGTGGGCATTACACCAAACAGGCCTGATGCACTTTCTCATATTGGTATAGCCCGTGATTTAGCTGCAATTTTTAATTTGGAGTTAAAATTACCTGCAATTTCGCGGATGTACGAAGTTTCATCAGAACATAATGAAGCAAAAGTTGAAATTATTGACGCAATTAATTGCCCCCGGTACTCAGCCGTAATTATCAAAAATTGCAAAGTTAAAGAATCTCCCGCATATTTAAGACAGAGTTTGGAAGCAGCAGGCATGAGGTCAATTAACAATATAGTTGACATTACAAATTTTGTGCTTTTAGAGTTAGGTCAGCCATTACATGCATTCGACTTAGATAAATTACAAAACTCATCAATTATAGTGAAGAGCGGCTTTAATCAAACTGAATTTATCACTTTAGACTCTCAAAAAAGAATATTAACTCCTGAAACATTAATGATTTGCGACGGAGAAAAACCCGTTGCAGTAGGCGGGGTAATGGGAGGAGAAAATTCGGAAGTCACATCCGAAACAAAGAATATACTACTTGAGAGTGCTTATTTTAATCCCGTGAATATCAGAAAAACTGCTAAAAACTTCGGAATCTCCTCCGAAGCATCTTACAGATTTGAAAGAGGCACAAATATTGAAAACACAGTTTTTTCGGCAATCAGAGCCGCCGAGATGATTTGTGAATTAGCTGGAGGTGAAATAGTTGGTCCGGTTATTGATATTTATCCTGTTAAATATGACCAAAGAAGAGTAAATTTAAGATTTAATAGAATTTCGCACATTCTCGGTTATGAAATTCCTTTAAAACAATGCGTTACAATTTTAAGGAATCTCGGATTTGGTGTAAATTTACCCGGAAACTTCAAAGGTGATGATAATAATATCGAATTAGAAATTGATGTTCCGTTGTTCAGACCTGATGTTGAGAGGGAAATAGACTTAATTGAAGAATTAGCCAGAATTTACGGATATGATAAAATCCCTGAGATTTATAATGTTCAAGTGTCTCTAGATAAAAAAATAGACACTGAAAAAAGTGAAGTCTTTTTTAGAAACTCGTTAAAAGGATTAGGATTAAATGAGATTATGACTAACTCTCTTACGAGCTATGAAGTTGCTTCGCTTGTTAATATTCCTGTAACTTTGATGAATGCTCAAGGTCCGGAAATGTCAACACTGAGAACTTCTTTAATACCGGGAGCTTTAAGTACCGCTTTAATTAATTTTAATGTGAGAGAGAAAGATCTCCGCTTATTTGAAATAGGGAAAATATTTTCAAAGAAAGATTCAAAATCAAATATTTCTTTTGATACTTTGATAGAAGAAACTGCAGTAAGTGTTATGTTAGCCGGTAACAGAAATAACAAAACTTGGTACTCTGATGAAGTTAAACAAGATATTTTTGAT
>JACSRR010000428.1 GCA_014879635.1 Ignavibacteriaceae bacterium
CTAAAACTCCTGCAGTATCCATCCTGTTATCATTTATTTGAAACTTATCAACAATAAAACTATTGATAGGAGACCTTTTTTTGTAATTAATGGCCGAAGAATATCTGAAATTTCTGATGTCAAAGCATTTAGGTCAATATCTAAAAGTATGATATGGTCACATCCTAATATTACAGGCTATATAGATGTATCTGGAAATCTTGAACCGACAATTGCTAGAAACGAATTTAAAGAAAATCGGATTTCAAAAGCAGTATTTAGCACATTATTAGATGAAGAACAAAAGATTAAATCATTTGTAGAAGATTCTTTAAAAATAAGTCACGGTGCTAAATTCAAAAAATTAGAAACAATTCTTGAAAACACACTCAATGAGGTTGCCAGTGAATTATCAGATACTAGTAGAAAAAAAAGAAAATCAGAGAATGATCAAAGGTATCCAACATATACAGAAACTAATAGCTATCAAACATTTGATATAGAAAATAGGAACAGGACAAATGGAAAAGTATTCAATTTATTGAGTCAAAGTAATGTACTTAGAGCTGAACCGGTAAAAGGCTCTAAGAAAAGGTATACAAAGATCCAGGTACCATCAATGAAGTTGCCGGATTCTAAAGAAAAAATAGATAGTGGATTAGGATTTAACATACGAATTGATTGTGTAAATGATCCTTTAAAAGACGAAAATGATCAATTGGTAAGATCCATAATGAGAGGAAACGAAATAGTTATTTATCAAAAGCATCCGGAGTGTTTATCCCGGATCAATAATACTCGCAATGGGATTCCTATTGTAACAACGAATCTTATCAATTATTTATGCGCAGAAATATTAAAAAATTTCAAGGAATTAGAATCACGGAAAGGAGTGGACGCAATAAATGTAAAAAAAATTCTAAGTGACTTTACGGACTCACTATATAGTTTTGAGAAAAAACTAAGTGTGTTAGATGGCAAGAAATTATCAGATTTTAATTAATAATATTTTAAAAATTTTATAAAATTAATTATGAAAAGCATTATTAGAAAAAAAAGAAGATTTATAGAGGATACTTCTATACAAATAGCTAGTATCGATTTTGATGAAAGTGACCTTAAACATAAGGAATTGTTCAACACGGATTTTCTTGAGTTGATTAAGAAAACAGAGTTGCGAAATATTACTGTAATGGATTATTTTAAGTTTACGGACACTAGTATTCATAAATGGGATGATTATGAAGATGTGTCAATATTTTTTAGTGCAAAATATGATCGATCGGAAATAGAAATTTGTTATTCAATAAATACAGAAAAAAATATGCGAAGGATCTATTTTTTTTGGGATCCTAGTTATGATATAAGTTTATATGAAGATTGGGAGGATACGATAGGTGAAGAAATGTATGAAGTAGTTCTCCCGGACCTAATTAACAAACTATTAAGTTTGTAAATCATTATTCTAAGGGAGGGTATTCAATTTATGTATCCTCCCTTTTTGAAACTATAGTCAATTACATTTTTAAAATACATAATAATAAATGATATATTCTAACAATTAATTCATCATAGCGTATGTTATTATTGAATAAGCATTTAGGTCAAATAAAAACTTTTGTTTTATTAATAATGCGAATATAATTCTCTCTTTCGATATGTAGCTGTACAAGAAATTAGCAAAAGAAAACACAAAAATAATAGCTACCCTAAATTGTCTATTTAAAATTCCATTTAAGAACTTGTTAGAGTTTAAAAGGAAAGCTTTGCTCCTGCTGTTGCAAATAATGGTATAATATCTTAGAAGGAGAAATACTATGGAAAAAACAAATATTATTCAGCTATATCCATTGACAGAAGCTGATAATAAAGCACAAATGCCAGAACAAAAAGAAATATTATCGGGAAATTCGGATACATTAAAAACATCAGATCTTAGACTGCTCTCAATCAACAAAGCGAGTAAAATACTTGGCATTCGCTATGAAACAGTTGTGAAGCTTGTAAAGACTGGTAGAATTAAGTCTGTAATGACACTAAATAATAAACACAAAGTTCCTTATTCAAGTTTAGTGGAATTTGTAAATGGTAGCAATGAGGTTAAGCAGGTAACAGCTCAGGTTGTACCAATAGAAGTAACTCAAAACAGAATTGATAATCTATTAAAGGAGTATGCTGGGTAATGGCTACGCTATATAAAAAAAGGGGTTGGTGGTTTATCGATTACGCTCTGGGTGGGAAAAGAGTAACAAAGAATACCAAACTTGAAGCAACCGAAACGAACAAAGCAAAAGCTGAGAAATTAAAATCTGATATTGAAAATGTTATTGATGAGCGTTTAAGACTATCTTTAACAACTGGCACGGGGGGCACAAATGACATTACTTTGAATCAGGCTCTAAAAAAATACTCAACTGTATATGTTGAAGGAAAATCATCTTCACACATAGATACTTTTGACTATGTAATGAGACTTTTCAAAACAATTGTGCCGGGAGGTATTAATGTAAAATATATTACTGTTGAAAATGTTAAGAACTTTGTTGTACTGATGAAGAAAAGCTTAGCCCCGGCATCTCAGGTAACTTACTTCCAGTACTTGGCAAGTTTTTTGGGATATCTTAAAGTTAACGGTCATATTGAAGAAATTCCAATCGGCAAAGGAATCAGGCCGAAAAAAGCAGTGAAGAATATAATTAGTTTCGATCCTCGTGATTTAGAATTAATTCTTGAACTAGCAAAGGCAGATGAGAATAAATATTATTTAGCTTTTAAAATGTTCCTATTAACCGGTCAGCGACCTGGGGATGTGCTGAAGTTGCAGGTTCGGGACATAGATTTTCATAGAAAAATTGTGTATTTTCGTATTTCCAAGACGGCTAGTGAATTCAAATTCCCTATTTATGCTCAATTAGAGGTATTTTTAAGGAACGAATTCAAGCTATCTGAAAACAGTGATAAAGATACATATTTGTTCCCTGGAGTGACCGTTAACGCTGCTGGTAAGGCATTCAGGAGAATAAAGAAGAAGTTAGGCTTTAATAAGAGGCAGTATTATACACTGAAGACGTTCCGTAAGAACTTTGCAACTAGTATAAGCAGGATGGGAATGTCAATTCAGGAAGTACAGGCTCTGTTAGATCATAAGAGTCCAATTACTACACTTAGATATTATGCTGATGTTAAATCTGAGGAATTGAAGGACAAGCTTGATAAGTTGCTCAAATAGTTTACTGACATTTCACTGACAAATCACTGACACTTTTTTAGCAAAAAAATAGCCCGGAAAAACCGAGATTCCGGGCTGAAATTCAAAGAATTTTTCGGGGTGTGGCTCAGCCCGGTAGAGCGCCTGGTTCGGGACCAGGAGGCCGGAGGTTCGAATCCTCTCACCCCGACTTGAAGTTTTACACTTACATATTACAATCAGAAATATCGGGTAAACTCTATATTGGCCAAACTCATGACCTTGAAGACCGTTTATTCCGTCATAATTCAAACCAGTCCTTAAGTACCAAAAATAAAGGCCCATGGAAACTTATTTTCAGTAAAGAGTACAGTTCAAGAAGTGAAGCTGTATTACTTGAAAAAAAGCTTAAAGCTTTCAAAAATACTACCAGAATTCTGAGATGGATTGAATTAAACCCAGGTTAGAGCGTCCCGACACTTCGTGTCGGGAAGGCCGGAGGTTCGAATCCTCTCACCCGACTTGAAGTTTTACACTTACATATTACAATCAGAAATGTCGGGAAAACTCTATATTGGTCAAACAAATGACCTTGAAGACTGTCTATTCCGTCAGAATTCAAACCAGTTCTTAATTACCTAAAAATAAAGGCCCAGTGTCCCGCGACACTTCGTGTCGGGGGGAAGGCCGTCCCGCTGAAGCGGGATCTCGACAATTTTGTATAATAAAATAGCAAAGGCTGTCATTTTTAAATGACAGCCTTTTTCATTCTAACAAAGAAAATTGCTTTATAACTCTATTGAAACAGCATCAGAATCTTTTTCACCACTTGCACCTGCAAGATAAACCAAAACTTCATTATTATTTTCACCATACACTATTATATAACCATATTCAGCAGAAACCTGGTGAATAATATTCATTTCATTCTTTTTCAGTTTATTTCCAAATTCATATTTATCGCCATTTCCTGAAATCAGTTCAGTGTTTTTTACCCATACTTCATTTTCTGCTGTAAGAATAATACTTTCCCCGAAGAATCTCTCCGAAAAACCATCTGCATTAATATCAATTACTAAATTTTTATATACAGGTGATTGTTTAATTACAGAATACTTCACAAGGTTACCTGAACCAGTACCATTATTTTGCTGAGCTAAAATAATTCCTGAAAACAGAATAAAAGTTAATAAATTTCAAAAATATAAACAGGAAAATTAACAAAA
>JACSRR010000429.1 GCA_014879635.1 Ignavibacteriaceae bacterium
GAATTTCTTATTTATACAATGTTAATTAATTTTTTCTCACACACCTACTGTTATTAATGAGCGAACTAAATATAGGCGGTACTTACGCTGATTTTGAGAAAGAGGCCATTCCCCACATGGATGCTCTTTTTAATTTTGCTATGCGAATGACCGGCGATTCAGATGAAGCTAACGACTTGGTACAAGATACTTATATGAGGGCTTTCAGATTTTTCGATAAATTTGAAAAAGGAACGAATTGTAAGGCATGGTTGTTTAGAATTTTGAAAAACACCTACATCAATACTTACAGAAAGAAATCTAAAGAGCCTGAAAAGTACGATTACGAAGATGTAGAGAACTATTATGAAAATGTTAAACCTACTTCAACAGATGACTCTCACTTAGAGAAAGAAATTTTTGATAATTTGCTTGATGACCAAGTTAATCAAGCAATTCAATCACTTCCGGAAGATTTCAGAACCGTTGTGATTTTAGCTGATATTGAAGGTTTTACTTATGATGAAATTGCAGATTTTATAGACTGCCCGGTTGGTACAGTTAGATCCAGACTTCACAGGGCAAGAAAAATGCTTTTTGCAAAATTATATGATTATGCTAATTCAAAAGGATATGTGAAAAACGATTGAGTACGATGAGCAAATTTAACAGAGAAGATTTACCGCATTTAATTACAGCATTTGCTGACAACGAAATTCATGATAAAGAAATAGCCGGTGAGCTAGAATCAGTTATTAACACTAACTCAGACGCAAAGTCAGAGTTTGTTACTCAAATAATTGTTAAAAAAACTATAAAGAAGAAATGCACGAGAGTTGGGTGTCCCGAACAATTAAGACAACAGATCTTAGACGGAATAAAACCCAGAGAAAGGAAATCGGCATTCTTAGATTTTATTTATTCATTATTAACTAAACCCTCTTATGCTTTTGCTTCCTTAGCTTTAGTAATTATCTTTTCTGTATCTACTCTTTATCTTTTAAGGCAGGACACTCCTGTAACAGGAAACCTTCCAAAATTCGATAAAATGGCTTTGACTAATTTTAATCTAATTTTAGAAGGTAAGCTTGCACCTCAGATTACTACTGATGATATTAAACAAGTTGAAGCTTTTTTTGCCTCTAACGGGGTTGATTATGATGTACCTATTCTCTGCCCGGATAATTGGAAGTTATTAGGAGGGGTAGTTTCAGAAGACGGTGGTCAAAAGCTTGCACACTATGTTTTTCAATCTCCGCAGGGTAAATTAATGTATTTGTTTGATGCAGATCAAAAATATTTTACATCAAACAGAGTTTTAGATTTGGATGAGAATGTAATGAAAACCGTTCAGTCGGGTAATTGTTTTGTAGTGAACGATTCTAATGTCTCCTTGATAATCAACAAAAAAGGAAATAATATAAGGGCTATTGCATCAAATGAAAAAAGTGACCTTATTTTAAGCTATTTTTGCAATAAAAACATCTAAAGGAATAATAAATGTTTGAAAAAATCCTTATCCCTACAGATTTAAGCGAACATTCTCTATCAGTTTGTGAATACGCCTGCGATTTAGCAAAAAAATATAATTCTGAAATCCACTTGCTTCATATCATAGATGATTTTACTCCAATTTTAAATGTTAGAACTTTTGAAATGACAGAAGAAAAGATTAGAAATTTACAAAAATCGGAAGCTCAAAAAGAAGTCAATAAAATAAAAAAAGATTTGGAAGAGAAGTTAGGGAGAGAGATGATAACCGAAGTTAAAAGCGGTGTTAATCATATTGAGATTATAAAATACGCTGAAGAAAATGCAATTGGTTTAATTCTTCTTGCTTCACACGGAAGAACAGGTTTAATACACACTTTATTAGGAAGTGTAGCCGAAAAAGTTATCAGATACGCAAAATGTCCGGTTATGGTGATAACACCAACTAAAACATATTAGATATTTTGATAATTTTCTAAATTTCAATTCTCCGGTTTTAATTAAAATTAAACAGGATTAAATTCCTTATCCAAACTCCGAGTATAATTAAAATAAGAATTATCCTCACGGTATTATTCCACTTTGAAGAAACTACTTTTAAAAACGATCCTGATTTAGTTATCAAGTCGTAGATTATCCATACAAAAGAAACCGCACAAATTAATAAAAATGGTAGAGCCAATGGGTGTCTATAAAAAGATTCTACAATTTTACCCTCAAAAACTAATTTGGAAGCTCTACTCATTCCGCAACCGGGGCAATCAATTGTAGTAATGTTTTTGAAAATACATACAGTTGTAGTAGTATCATTCTCAGGGAAGAAAGGTACTCCCGTAAATAAAAATAAAAAGCCGGAAACAATTCCGGCTAACATCAAACTATTGTTTAGATAATTTTTTTTAGAAGTTAAGAGCATTCATTAAACTTTTGAAATTTTCTTCTCTTGCTAAATTCATTATTAAAAACCAGTCAACTATAGTCCAAATTCCAAACCCGCCGCAGGTAAGTAATTTTGCAACACCAAGTCCGGTTTGACCTAACATGAACCTGTCAACTCCTAAACTTCCAATTAAAATTGAAACTATTAAAAGTATCATAGGGTCTTTATATTGAAGCGTTTGAATCGCAAATAATTTTGATTCGTCTGCACTCAATAGTTGCTCTTTTAAGAAAAAAATCTTCTCTTGAGGAAAAAATTTTGAATTAGTGGTTAAAAAAACATTAACCTTATCTTGTTCCATTAAAAACTCCGTTAATTTGTGGTATTAAAAATTACGCAAAAAAAAAGTACTAATGAAATTAAAAAATTAAAAAATATCCATTTCTTTACTAATTTTCATTTATTTTAAACTTATTATCATTTTATAATGTAGTAAGCCCGTCAAATTTATTATTTTATATGAGCTATTTCCTTTAATTATTTAACATTCAATGCAAAAAAGTGAAAAAGTTATTATTGTTTAAAATAAAAGAATACAATTTCTGTTGCGAAATAGAAATGGTTTCACTTGTTGTAAGAGCCTGTGAAATTACCCCTGTTGTTTCCTCTAATCCACTTTTAAAAGGTGCTCTTAATTACCGCGGAAAATTTATTCCGGTTTATGACTTAATTCCCGGTATTTACGGCATATCAAACACCTTAAAATCTACTGACTATTTTCTAATTGTTAAGTTTAAAGATAATATTGAAGGTTGCGTTTTGGTTACTACTATCACAGGCGTAAAAGAAATTGAGTTGGAAATTCAAGAAGATGAAAAACTTTTTGCTGCTGACGGTAAATATTTTTCGGGGGTTAAAAAAATTGGTGATGAGAATTATTTAATTACTTCTTTTGACGAGGTAGTTAAAGCCGGTGATTTAGATGCTATTGAAAATGTGGCAGGTGAATAAATTGTCAAAAGTTATTTCTAAAGAACTATTTATTCATTTAGCCGAAATTCTTTCCGATAACTACGGTTTAAACTTTTTTGATGAGAGGTTCAGCGATTTAGAGAATCTTACTATCAATTACTTCAAAAAATTAAGGGTGAACGAACCCGAAAAATATATTCAGGCTCTGATTAAACAAGAAAACGAGATAATTAACATAAATAGTTTTGTCAATTTTTTAACTATAGGCGAGACATACTTCTTTAGAGGTGATGAAACTTTTGATTTATTAGGAAAAGTTATTTATCCGGTTATTTTTCAAAATTCTGCAATAGAGAACAGGGAAATTAATATTCTTTCGGCAGCTTGTTCTACAGGCGAGGAGGTTTACTCAACTTTAATTCATCTAGAAATGTTGGGGTATCTAAATTTACTCAATAAAATTAACATTTACGGTGTTGATGTTAATTCTGATTTTTTAGAAAGAGCCAGAGCCGGTGTTTACCGTGAGTGGTCATTCAGAAACCGGAAAGATGAAATTATCCAAAATTACTTTATAAAATCAAACGATACTTTTGAAATATTGCCAAAGTTTAAGTCAAAACCGGAGTTTTACAGGATAAATTTAGTTGACAGAGACGAAATACTATCTCACTTCAGCATAAATAGTTTCGATTTAATATTGGTAAGAAACTTTTTTATTTATTTAACTCAAAAAAATATCAACAGGATAGTTCGTTCTTTAACTGAATTACTCAGACCGGGGGGATACCTTTTAACCTCTCCTTCTGAGGTTGCGTTAATTGAAAATCAGGCATTAAATAAGATTTTTAACCCGGGTCTGAACTACTTTACAAAACAAAACGAAAAAATTCTGACTTATCAAATTAGAACAAACAACCTGCAAAAAAACAATTCGAAAGAAGTACCGGTATTTAATTTAGAGGTTGACGAGAAAAAAAGGTGCTATGATGGTTTGCAACTCTTGATTAAAATTGATCAGTGGAATCAATTTTCGGAAATTGTTGAAGAAAAATAAGT
>JACSRR010000046.1 GCA_014879635.1 Ignavibacteriaceae bacterium
TTAACTAAAGTACCGATACAGGAAATTTAAACAAGAAAATTATTGCCACCGAAAAATCAGGTGAACCAAGATTACTTTGAACCCTAAACCCGGAACATTCAACGGTCAACTAATATTTTAATATAAGATAAAAATTTCGTATATTTCATATTAGTCTTTTTGTGAATCCCGGAAAATTAGAATCCCTCTACGAAACACTCCGCCATTTCTTCGAAAGATATAACCCGTTAAGAAAATTAAGTTTTAAGGAAAACAATAAATAATGTCAAAGTTTAAAGAATTAGGTGTAACCGATTCAGTTATAAAAGCAATAGAAGAGTTAGGGTTTGTTGAGCCCACTAAAGTACAAGCCGAAGTAATCCCGTATTTATTAGAAAACCCAGATAGTGATGTGATGGTACTTGCTCAAACAGGTACCGGTAAAACAGCTGCATACAGCATTCCGATTATTCAGAAATTAAATGTTAACGCCAAACATATTCAACACATTATTTTAAGTCCCACTCGTGAGTTATGTCTGCAAATTGCGGATGATTTAACAAGTTACACAAAATATATTGATGGTATTAAGATTGCAGCAATTTTTGGCGGCTCAGGCATTGATAGACAGATAAGTAAAATAAAAAAAGGGGCAAATATTATCTCTGCAACTCCCGGCAGATTGATGGATTTGATGGATAGAGGAGTTATTGATTTATCGGAAGTAGATACAGTAGTATTAGATGAAGCCGATGAAATGTTAAATATGGGATTTAGAGAAGATTTAGATAAAATTCTTGAAACTACTCCCAAAACCAGAAAAACCCGCCTTTTTTCAGCTTCGATGTCTAAAGAAATACAATCTATTGCATATAAGCACATGCACAATCCAAAGGAAATTATTGTAGGTAAGAGAAATTCGGGTGCAGAAACAGTTGAACACTATTGTTATTTTGTTCAAGCTAAAGACAGGTACCTGGCATTAAAGCGAATAGTTGATTACAACCCCGAGATTTATGGTATAGTTTTCTGTAGAACTAAAAGAGAAACTCAAGAAGTTGCAGATCTTTTAATAAATGACGGATATAATGCCGATGCACTTCACGGTGATTTATCGCAGGCACAGCGTGAAATAGTTATGAATAAGTTTAGGATTAAACATCTTAAACTTTTAGTTGCAACCGATGTTGCCGCTCGCGGTATAGATGTTGAAAGCCTTACCCATATTATCAATTACAACTTACCCGATGAAATAGAACTTTATACTCATAGAAGCGGAAGAACAGGAAGAGCCGGTAAAACAGGTATTTCAATAGTTATAGCTAATCTTAAAGAAAAAGGGAAAATTTCGCATATTGAAAAAGTTATTAACAAGAAATTTACGATATCTGAAGTTCCGGGCGGAAAAGAAATCTGTGAAAAACAATTGTTTAGATTGATTGACAAAGTTGAAAAAGTTGAAGTTGACACTTCTCAAATTGAACCTTTTTTACCTGAAATATTTAGGAAACTTGAATGGTTAGACCGTGAAGAATTGATTAAAAAATTCGTTTCTGTTGAATTTAACAGGTTTTTAGAATATTACAAAGGGAATGAGAAACTAAAAACTATTAAAGACACCACTACTTTTATCAAGGATAAAAAAGGATTTTCAGGGTTTACACGGTTTTTTATAAATGTAGGCAAAAAAGACGGAATTAAACCGGGTACATTAATGGCTATGATAAATGAATTTACCGGAATAGGAAATATCGAAATAGGAGATATTGAAATTCTTGGTAACTTTACATTCTTTGAAGCTGATGGTGATTACTCAGATATCATAATGAACTCCTTTAAATCGCAATCATACAAGGGGAGAGGATTGTCGGTTGAAATTGCACAATCAAACGGTGTTCAAAAGAGAGATAGCCGGGATAAATACAGAGGCGGAAAGTTTAAGAAGAGTAATAAGTTTGCGATGAGTATGAGCGGTAATTTTGAAAAAAAGAAACCGGGCAAAAGAAAGTTTAGAAATTAATAAGTGCTCAATTTGAGTCATAGTAATTAAAAATCTAAATTATTTTCGAAAATATGGTTATAAAGTCATCATTTTATAAAATTACCGTTTAAATTGAAAGCGGTAAAAATGTTTAAATTGTTTTTTACTTTAATTAAAGTTAAATTCACAGTTTGTAATTTTTAAAATTTCGGAGGTTCCACTTAATGGGTTTAATGGCAAAAATGAGGAATTTAGCACCGGCATTTATTCTCAGCGTCGGTCTGATCTTCATTCTTTTTATGGTTATATCAGATTCCAATGTTGTTGAAGCATTAGGCGGCAGGTCTAATTTAGTAGGAAGCGTGAATGGAAGAGATATTACTTATCAGGAATATGAAAGATATGTACAACAAATAATTGAAAATCAAAAAGCTCAAACCGGGCAGGAACCTGACCCCGATTTATATGATCAGTACCGTGACCAAGCTTGGGAACAATTAGTAAGCACCATTTTAACCGAGCAACAGCTTGATAAAATGGGTATTAAAGTAACCGATGAAGAAGTTGTTAACGAAATTACCGGTCCAAACCCTCCGGAATTCTTAAGAAGAAATTTTATTGATTCTCTTGGTAACTTTAATCGTGATTTGTATCTTGAGGCTATCTTTGACCCACAAAATAAAAATGTTTTGGTTCAAGCCGAAGAGATTGTTAAACAACAACTCCTTAGCCAAAAATTACAAAGTATTCTTCTTGCTTCTGTAAATGTGAGCGAAGATGAAATAAAGACAAAGTTTATCGATAACAATGTTAAGATGACCGCTGAATATGTGGTTGTTGATGTAAATTCTTTTGCTGACTCTTTAGTTACCGTTTCTGACGGAGATATGAAAGACTACTACAATAAAAACTTAGATAAATATAAGCAAGAAGCACAAAGAAAAATTGAATATGTTATCTTTAACTTGGCACCCTCTAAGGCTGATTCTAACGCAGTTTTAAATACGCTTAGCGCAGTTAAAGAGAAATTAACAGGTGATACTTCATCCTTCAAAACTTATGTTGATATTTATTCCGAACAGCCTTACTCGCTGGATTCAATTGATATAAACAATATGCCGCCTGAACTAAGCAAAGCTTCGGGTACATTGAAAAAAGGCGATTTAGTAGGTCCTTTTATTTCGGGTGAATTTGCATTTTTGTACAAAATTGTTGATGTTACAAAGTCACCAAGTACCTTTGTAAGGTCATCACACATACTTATAAGCGGAACAGGTACAGATTCATCAGATTTAGCGGAAGCAAATAGAATTTTTGCTTTAGCTGAAGCGGGTGAAAGTTTTGCCGCTCTTGCTGAAAAATATTCTAAAGATGTTGTGAGTGCAAAACAAGGCGGAGATTTAGGTTGGTATGGTAAAGGTGCAATGGTTAAAGAATTTGAAGATGCATCTTTTAATGGACCTGTCGGTAAAGTTCAAAAACCTGTGAAAACAAGTTATGGTTACCACATTATCTTAGTAACCGAAAGATCCAATAGCAGATTAGTTGTTGAAAAAATTGTAAATAGCTTAAAACCTTCAGGTGTTACAATTGATAGAACAATGCAGATTGCATCAGATTTTGCATTTTTAGCGGATAAAAACGGTTTTACTCAATCTGCAAAAGAAATGAATTACACTGTTCAACAATCTGCTCCTTTTAATAAAGAAGTGTTCTCAATTCCGGGGTTAGGATATAACCGCTCAATGGTTGTTTTTTCATTTGAAAATGGTTTAAATACAATCAGTCCCGCTTTTAAATTACCCGGGGGTTATGTTGTATTCAGAATTTCAGAAATTGTTAATGCAGGCGTAAAAAAGTTCGATTTAGTTAAAGAAGAGATCAAAAACGAAGTTATTCGATTAAAGAAATTTGAATTGACAAAAGCCGTTATCGAAAATGTTAAAAAAGCAGGCGGTGAACTTTCAAACGCATCAAATATTGATTCAAAAGCAAGATATGGCAAAAGCGAAGGTTTCTCAACATCAGGAAATATTCCTACAGTCGGAGTTGATTACGCATTTGGCTATGCTGCCTATAACGGTAAGGAAAATACAATTTTAGGACCCGTTAAAGGAATGAGAGGTTATTATCTAATTAAAGTAATTGCAAAAACTCCTTTTGATGAAGCCAATTATACTGCTCAAAGATCTATGATTTTAAGTCAATTGGTTCAAGAAAGAAGAAATAATTTTGTTGCACAATGGTTAACGAAATTAAAAGAAGATGCCAATATTACAGATAATAGATATAAATTCTATAGATAATTATTAAAAATTTCCCTCCGCTTTTTGAAAGAAGAGCGGAGGGTTTTTTATTTTAAAGAATGAGTTATTTTATTTTAAGAAAATTAATTTTCATTTGTCTTTTA
>JACSRR010000172.1 GCA_014879635.1 Ignavibacteriaceae bacterium
CGCTTGCAGTGGGTAGTGGGTAGAATTAGTGGGTTGTGGATAGTGGATAGTGAGTAGAAAAAAGAAGTAAAGAGTGAAGGGTAAAGAGTAATCCCGACAAGAATCGGGAGTAAAGGGTAAAAAAAAAGTTGACAAATTTAGTGGATTGTGGATAGTTGGTAGAAAAATCAATTTTTGACGCCGGAGGTGTCACATATTTGTAGTAAAAAAGGAAATTCAGATTTATTCGACCCCGGAGGCGGTCGCATGATAATAAAATGTTTTAACCGCCGAGCATGCCGAGAACACAGAGGGAAAATGTGAAAAATACATTTCAAATTATGACGCTGAAGGCGTCAAATGTTTGTAGAAATAGAAAAATCAGATTTGTTCGACCCTGAAGGCGGTCGCATGTTAATTTTCCCAAATTACTATGACTCTTAAAAATAATTTACTACACGGTCATTTCGATTCTACTCAATCTCAAACGGGTTGGGATGGAGTAAAGAGTAATCCCAAAAAGCCAATTTAAACTACACCACTTTTCTCCTCACAATCTGTATTAATAAATCAATATTGTTGAGAACACCTAATTATTCAAATCAAATTTCCCGTAAATTTTAAACAATTTTTAATCATTTTTTTATTCTTTTATAAAAAAACATTAGAAAAACTAATAAAATAGTATTATTTTAGTGTAAATAATTTCTCATTTCAGACTTTTCAAAAAATCCGGGTTAAAAAAGAATTAAAACTCTTATTTAACGATTTGAGAAAGTTTGATAACGACCAAAATAAACAATCAAAAACAAAACAGGAGTAATCATGCATAAAATTAAATACTTAGTTGTTTTAATTATGCTATTGTTTGTAGCCAATATTTCGGCTCAACAAAATTTTACAAGAACTGCACAAATTACCGACCCTTCTATGTTAGAAAGAGGATTCGGTGAAGTGCTTGCAGGTCTTGATATTGATGGTGACGGATGGCCCGAAATATATGCTATAAATACAAATATGGTTGACGGTGATTATGAAGTAATTCCCAGAATTTACAAATTCGAGTGGAACGGTACCACTTGGGATTCAGTTTGGGGTGCTACTGCACCGGTTGACTTACAAAATACCTGGCCAACCTTAGATATTGCCGATTTAGACGGTGACGGCAGACCTGAATTAGTATGGACAATTGTAAACTATTTTAGCTCTAACTTAAATCCTTACAGAATTTTAGTTTATGAATATCCTGCCGATGGCTCTGATAACATGGGTGTTTCAGACGGTTTTGGTGCATTTGAACCTAATGCAGTTTATACAATTGTAACTGCTCCAAGTTTAAATGTTCGCCCCGTTAGAACTGTTATTCATGATATTGATAATGACGGAAAAGATGAAATCATTTTTGCTGACAGAGCTGCTGCTTCAGGCGGTATTCATGTTGGTGTTATCGGCGTTAGTGATATTCCTAATTTAGGTGGCGGAACAGAAGTTTGGACAAACAAATATCTCGGAAGCCAAAGCCCGGAATTAACCGGAACCGGTAACAAATGGGATTTATTTATCCTTAACAGCACTATCTATTTAATGGATGGTCTTGGAAACGGTACAAGCAGAATTTATCCCGTTAAATTTGAAAACGGAAACTATACTGTATTACCATATCAAGAAAACATTGTTAACGGTAGATCATCTTTCAAAGGTGCTTTAACCGTTGATGTTAACGGTGACGGTACTATGGAAGCTATTGTTCCTGAGTGGTTAGATAATACTGTTGGTCAAGGTGCCAAAGTATGGTTAGTTCAAGTTGTTGGCGATACCTTAGTTTCAACCGAAATTGCTGACTTTGAACCTTTCGGTGCAGTTAGATTAAACGGTGCTGATTACGGTGATCTTGATGCAGACGGAAATATGGACTTTGTTTTCGGTTCAAGATATGATGCCAACAATACCGCAAGAGTTCCTATATTCAGACTTGAATATCAAGGCGGAGATTTAACCAACATGGCTAACTGGCAAGCTTCACTTCTTGACAGTGGCTATTGGGCAAGTAACGGTGATATGGATGTTATTGCGGTCGGTAATCTTGACGGCGATGCAGCTGATGAAGTAATTTACACTCAAGGTTACTCAAGAGGTAATGCTACTGATGCTCCTATGCCTATGATTGTTTTAGATTTACAGTTCACACCTGTTTCCGTAAAACAAGAAAGTTCAAGTGTTCCCGAATCATTTTTTGTAGGTCAAAACTATCCTAATCCATTTAACCCTACTACTAACATTCAGTTTGGTTTAACTGAATCAGCTAGAGTTGAATTAGTTGTTTATGACGCTCTCGGTAGAGAAGTTGCTACCCTTATAAGCGGGCAAGAATTTGTTGCCGGTTCATACAGCGTTAATTTTGATGCTACTAACCTTGCAACCGGTACATATTTATACCGTTTAACTGCAAGCGGAAAATCAATAACAAAGAAAATGCAATTACTTAAATAATTTTTAAGTGGGTTATCCTTTATGATTTATAGAAATGTAAATTATCAAAGGATAACCCCTTTTTTTTGTTAGTTGACCTAATAAATGCAATTAACATACCTATTTCGGGCAGTTTATATTTTAAATTTCATTTTGTTGCCGGAGGCTCGATGAAAAAATTTTTACTATCAATTCCTCTTCTTCTTACTTTCTTACTTTTAAACACCTCAATTTTAAATGCATCTAATACCGGTAAAATTGCCGGGAAAGTTATTGATAATGACACTAAAGAACCTCTTATAGGTATCAATGTTATTATTCAAGGTACTTCAACAGGTGCTGCTACAGGTGTTGACGGTAGTTATGTTATTAATAATGTTGAACCGGGTATTTACACTTTAGTTTTTTCGGGTGTGGGTTATCAAAAAGTAACAGTTACTAATGTTTCAGTTTCAAGCGATTTTACTACCAGGATAGATATGTCGCTCGCCATTGAGTCTATTGGTCTTGAACAAGTTGTTGTTGAGGCTAAAAGACCAATGGTCATAAAAGATTTAACCTCTTCACAAACTACGATTGACCAAACCCAAATTGAAGCTCTTCCCGTTGAGAGTTTAGAGCAAATTCTTGCACTCCAAGCGGGAATTACTACGGGCTCGGGAGGTGAATTGCACATAAGAGGCGGAAGATCTACCGAAATTGCATACAATGTAAACGGTGTTTCTGCTATCAATCCTTTTGATTTCGGAAAAACTGTTAATATTTCGACAAACGCAATTCAAGAACTCTCTGTGGTTAGCGGTACTTTTAATGCAGAATACGGTAATGCGCTTAGCGGTGTGGTTAATACTATTACCAAAGAGGGGGGGCAGACCTATAAAGGTTCGCTTTCTTATTATACCGGCGATTACCTTAGTAATAACTCAAAAGTCTTTTTTAACATAAATGATTTTAACCCTATTAATAATCAGGTTGTTGAAGGCACTTTTGGTGGTCCTATACCGTTCACAAGTAATTTAACTTTCTTTGTTAGCGGAAGATACAACCGTGATAAAGGATATTTGTACGGACAAAGGCAGCATACAATTTATGATTCTCTCTCAAGAGACTCGAATAATCCCGATGTAGTTTATGTTGCACAAACCGGTGATAATTCAATTGTTGCAATGAATCCGAGTACTGATCTTAATACAACGGCAAAGCTTACTTACAAGCCAATTCCTACAATTAAGATAAATTACGACTTTGTGTACTCAAATTCGGAATACAATTTGTATGCACATGACTTTAAATACAATCCCGATGCAAATTATAACAGATTTGAATGGGGTTTAATTAATTCATTAGAATACAGACAAGCTGTAAGTAGCCGTACATTTTTCTCATTTAAAGGTTCCTACAATGTATATGACTTTAAAAGATATCTTTTCCCGTTGTTAGATGCTTCAGGAGCAGAGGTTTCTTTTAATCCTACAATGAGTTTAGACGGTTTAATTGCAGATCCAAGATATCAACCTGTTGAAAATAGAATCAGCTTCAGCCCATACACTTTTGTTTCGGGTGGTACATTAAATGAGCATTTTTATCAGAGATCTTATTCATCCGAATTAAAATTTGACATAACAAGTCAGGTTACAAACCAACACGATGTTAAATTTGGTGTAAAAGCAAAATTTGACCAATTAGATTTTGTGAACTTTGAAATTCTAAGAAATAAAAATAATTATCCTGTTCCAATAATACCAAGCCCGGTAAATCAGCGTGGTTCTATAGATGTATATTCACGAAATCCGAGACAATTTAGTGCGTATATTCAGGATAAAATGGAATTTGAAAGTATGATTATTAATGCCGGTTTAAGATATGACTATTTTGACGCTAATACCGTTTACGCTCCCGATGATTTTAAACCGACAGAAAACCTTACTCCCGCCGAAGCAAAAAGTTCATTTTCGCCGAGACTCGGTATTTCGTTCCCTATAACAGACAGAGGCATTATTCACTTTTCTTATGGGCATTTCTACCAGTTACCTCCTTTCAGGTATCTTTACACAAATCCCGAATTTGAATCTATTGCAGCTCTTCCAGTTTACGGAAATGCTAACTTAAATCCCGAAAAAACAGTTACTTACGAAATAGGCTTGCAACAACAATTAACAGAAACAATGGCTTTTACGGTTACCGGTTTCTACAAAGATGTTAGAGATTTGCTTGCAGTTCAAGAAATAAGAATTAGCAGTAGTGCTACTTATCAGAAATTCGTAAATAAAGATTATGGAAATATCAAAGGCTTAACTTTTTCTTTAACAAAGAGAAAATTAGCAGATGACTTTTTTGGTGCATCATTAGATTACACTTTCCAAGTTGCAGAAGGAAACGAAACCGGAGCAGACGCTTTCTTTATTGATCTTCAATCCGGCAGACAAAGTGAAAAAATTCCCGTACCGCTTGCGTGGGATCAATTACACAATGTTAACGGAGTAGTTACATTCGGTAACACAAGAGATTGGGGTGTAACAATTGTAGCAAGTTTAGGAACAGGGTTGCCGTATTCTCCCCGTCTTCTTGAACAGAGTATTTATTTAAGAACTAATAGTGAACGGAAGCCAATTCAATCTAATGTTGACTTGTTAGCGCAAAAATCTTTCTCATTTTATGATATGGTTTTGACGGTTTTTGTTAAAGTATTTAATCTTTTCGATACAGGAAACGAAAGATTTGTATATGATGATACCGGAAGAGCCACTTATTCACTTGAGGAAGGCAAGGGCGGACCGCAGGCTACAAATAGAATGTCTCAATTAAATCCGGCTATTAAATCAGCTACCGAATATTTTAACAGACCTAATTACTATTCTTCTCCGAGAGAAGTTAGAATGGGTCTTACACTCGAGTTTTAAACCGGACGGAGTAAAATGATGCTTAAAAATAAAATAAAAATAGTTCTTCTGTTTACTTTTGCGGTTCTTTTTCTCTCAAATTCACTTTTTGCCCAGACAGAAATATCAGAACAGAGAAAGAGAGAATTTCAATTAGTAAACGACTTTTTAGATTTCAAATATAATAATTCACCAAAATCAACCGTTTCAAGTAACTCAAAGTTAGAGAAGTACAGTAAAAAAGCTGCCCTTCAAAAAACTTTGGGAGATGCCGAAAGAAAATCGATTTTTATGAACGGTAATAATGTTGCCGTTGAGATTTATAATTACGGCGGTATCGGTGCCGGTTTTGGCGGAATTAGAGAAATAACTAACTTAATTTGGAGAGATGCTCCCTATATTTTTCAATTTTCACCGGTAGTTGCTGCATCAGTAATTGATAAAGACGGCAACAGGGTTAGAATTGTTACCGATGCAATGAATGATTACGACCGCCCAGGCTTAAGGGAGATTGACCCTGCCACAGGATTAAAATGGCAATGGCAACCGCTACCCGGTTATGCTGATCCTAATCAGCCAAATATCGCTTCAAACCCGTCTTTTGACTCTGATAGAGACGGTAAACCCGATAGCTGGCCTCGTGATTGGTACAATCCGGTGCTTGGTGAGTATGTTTGGCCCGGTTACTTAGTTCAGGGTGAAAATAACGCAGATCTTGAAGCTTATTGGGCTATGGATGATAGAGACAACAAAGAATTTCCTTATTATCCCTTTGTTGCAGATACTAACAGAAGAGGTATTGGTGTTCAGATTGACGGAAGGGCTTTTCAGTGGAGCAATTCATTAGCTGCTAACTCAATATTTTTTATTTGGACTATCACCAATGTTAGCGACAAAAATCTTGACAGTGTTGTTTTTGGTATTTACGGTGACCCTGATATAGGCGGTGTTGATAATGATGACGATAACGGTATTTTTATCTCGCCGTATGACACTAATGTACCGCTTTACGCCCGTAACATGGTCTATTTTTGGGACCCTGATATGACAGGTGATTTTGGCAGAAGATTAGGTTATCTTGGCTGTAAATTTCTCGAAAGCCCCGGAAATAGTAATGACGGTATCGATAATGACGGTGACGGCATGATTGACGAAGCCCAAAATGACGGTATTGATAATGATAATGATTGGAACCCGGAAACCGATGATGTCGGTATTGACGGTATTCCTAATACAGGTGATTTTGGTGAAGGTGACGGAATTCCTACAGCAAGCGTGCCAATGGCTGACGGTCGTCCTAACCCGCTTACTCCCGGCGAGCCTAATTTTGAATATACCGATCTTGACGAGTCTGACCAAATAGGACTTACGAGTTTCAAAAGTTCTGCATGGGCAACTGACCTCAGAATTGGTGATGATGAAGCAGTTTGGAATTCATTAACTCCCGGAAATTTCAGTGAGATTACTCAGAATGAAGATATCGTTTTTATTTTCGGTAGCGGTTATATTTCGTTGGCGCCGGGTGAAAGCAAGAGAATTTCTATGGCTTTTCTTTTTGGCGAAGACTTAAATGACTTATTAACCACGGCTGTTACCGTTCAAGATATTTACAATAAAAACTATAGATTCTTCAGACCCCCTTCATTACCAAAAGTTACTGCTATTCCTGACGATAAAAAAGTAACTTTATATTGGGATACTTCTGCCGAAGAAAGTATTGACCCGATTACCGGTAAAGATTTTGAAGGCTATGTGATTTATAGAAGCACAAGACCCGATTTTGCAGATATCCAAACTATCACAGACGGCAGAGGTTCAAGATACCTTTATACTCCGTTAAAAGATACAAGAGGATTTGAAGCAAAATGGGATTTGGTTAACGATTGGAAAGGTTACCACCCTATTCCTTATCAAGGAAGAGGTCTAAATTATTATCTCGGTGATAACAGCGGTTTAGTGCATTCATTTGTTGATTCAAATAATGTAATAAACGGACAAACATATTATTACGCTGTAGTTGCTTATGATCATGGTGATTCCCTCGGTATTCCTCCTTCAGAAACGAGTAAAAAAATATCTGTTGATCCAATTACATCAGAATTCCGTTTTTCTGATAACACTGCAGCTGCAACACCCGGACCGAGAGTATCAGGTTACCAAGCGCCTTCTATTAACAAAAATGATATTACTCAAGTGAGCGGCAAAGCTAACGGTGATGTAACATTCAGAATTATAGATGACTTGAATGTGAAAAATGAGACTTATACTCTTACCTTTGCCGATACAGTGAAAAATCCGGATAATTCTGTTACTGTTGCAAAAAATTATTCGGTAGTTGCCGGAAGAGTGAAAGAGCAACCGGTTTTATTTTTTGACACTAAATTCAGTTCATTAAACAATAGACACATAATTAACGATGCAAATCTTGTATTAAAAGATGAAGCAGGTACAGTATATTTACTCGGAGTTGATTATGAAGTTGATTTCGAAAAAGGTGCAATTAAGAGAACCGACAATAGTAGAATTGTGACAGGTAAAGTTCACACTCTTTCATACAAAAACTATGATGTTTATCAGAGCAGGGCGTTGAACGGTGATGATTCTAACCCTGTATTTGACGGGCTACATGTAAGTGTTACTGATTTTCCGGCACTGGCATTTGATGCCGAGAGGTCAAAATGGTCACGCTCAGACTTGAAGATTCCTTTCTCAGTAGGTATTGCTTCAATAGGCACGCGGAAAAAATTATATCCCGGTGATTATATCATCAGTTTTTCGGATGAAAATATTTCTATGGCTAAAAAGAGAGTTCCGGGCGGAGTAATAATTGATATTCCCGTTAAATACAAAGTTGAAGAAGTATCAACCGGGGTTCCTATTCCGATAATGACACTACTTGAAGAAACCGGGAAAAATGACAGTGCTTGGTCAAGAGGAGATGAAATAATTCTTTATCTACCCGGCTCAACAAACCCCACTGATTCACTTACTTGGGGAATAAGAGCGGGAACACCAACTCCAACCGATTCGGTTATGCCGGGCAACGGAGACGCACTTTTAATTTACACAAAACGACCTTTTAGCAAGGCTGATGTGTTTACACTTCAAACCAAAGCGGGTAGTGTAAGTAATGCAGCTGCAACTTCGGCATTAGACAATATTTATGTAGTACCTAACCCGTATGTAGGTGCAAATGATTTAGAGCCTGCAAACAGACTTCCCGGGCAGAACAGAGGAGAGAGAAGAATTTACTTCGAAAATCTCCCTCAACAATGTACGATACGAATCTACACACTCAGTGGTGATTTAGTTAATACATTAGAGCACGAGTCAAGTTATCAAAACGGCAGGGAATTTTGGAATCTGTTAAACAATGACGGTTTCAGTGTTGCCTACGGAGTTTACTTAGCTCATATTGATGCACCCGGTATTGGTCAGAAACTAATTAAATTCGCATTAATTAAATAGATTAGCGCAGGAGAAAACTACTATGAAAAAAACAATATATCTTTTGAGTTTTTTATTTGCGTTATCGTTAACTATTAACCTTAATGCACAGACAGATAAAACAGGTATAACGGCTGCCCAAGCTTTGAAAATTAGTGTTGGTCCCAGAGCAATAAGCATGGGTGGGGCGTTTACTGCAATTTCTGACGATATTACTTCACTTTATTGGAATCCCGCCGGTTCTGCTAATATTGTTTCAAACGAAGCATTTTTCAATCATTCTTCTTTGTATGCAGATATTAGACACGATTATGCGGCGTTTGCTTCAAATCTTGGTGATATAGGAACCGTCGGTGTTTTTGCAGCTCTTCTTTCAATGGATGAGATGTTAGTAAGAACAATTGAAAAACCGGAAGGAACCGGTGAATATTTCGGATACTCCAGTTTGGTTATCGGATTAAATTATTCACGGTACTTGACCGATAATTTTTCAATCGGATTTAATGTAAAGTATATTACCGAAAATTTATGGCACATGGGTGCAGCCGGAATGGCAATTGATATAGGTACACTTTACAAAATTCCCGTACTAAACGAACTCAGAATTGCTGCAAGTATCTCCAATTTTGGTACCAAAATGCAACTTTCAGGAAGAGACGGCACAATTGTATATCCCAGCGGTGCCGGTGGAGCCAACTTAATAAATGCGAACATTGAACTCGATAAGTTTGATTTACCGCTTTTATTCAGGTTCGGTTTATCATCCGATTTAGTTAAAATGAAAGAATCAAGGCTAACTTTAGCTATTGATGCCGTTCACCCTAACGACCAAAACGAATATCTTAATACCGGTATTGAATATGCTTGGAATGAGATAGTTTATGTTAGAGCCGGCTACAATACTCTTTTTGAGAAAGATTCAGAGCGAGGTTTAACCTTCGGTTTTGGCCTTCACTACAGAGTTATCGATATGCTTAAAGTAAAACTTGATTATGCTTATCAAGATTTCGGTAGATTAAAAGACATCCATTATTTTTCAATGGGTGTAACTTTTTAGTTTCAAATTCGATCTAAAGGGGCTACTTAAAGGTAGCCCTTTTATTTTTTTACAAACATAGCAGAAATTCCCTCATAAATTTTCATCTTTGCAGTTTGAGAAAAAATTTCAATATTTAAAGTTTAAATTCCATAATACATTAAATAAGATTCAAATTAAACAAGAGCCGTATGAGAGTTATTGATATTATAGCAGATTCTAAAGAACCATTAATTAGTTTTGAAATTATTCCACCTAAAAGAGGCGGTGATTTTAACGGACTACTGAACGCAATTGAAGAAATCGTAAAATATAAACCCCCTTTCATTGATATTACAAGCCACTCTGCCGAAGTGGTTTATGAAGAAACTCCTAAAGGCATTAAAAAGAAACATATCAGAAAAAGACCCGGTACTTTAGGCATTTGTGCTTTAATTCAAAATAAATATAAGGTTGAAGCTGTTCCGCATATTTTGTGCAGAGGGTTTACCCGTGAAGAAACCGAAGATTTTTTGATTGAGTTAAATTACCTTGGTATCAACAATATACTTGCTATTCAGGGGGACGATAAAGGTTTTGAAAAAGTAATTCCCGAAGGTAGAACCGCAAACCGTTATGCAATTGATTTGGTGAAGCAAATTAATGACATGAACAAGGGTATTTACCTTGAAGAAGAGTTGTTAGACGCTAAACCCTCTAAATTTTGTATCGGCGTTAGCGGTTATCCGGAAAAGCATTACACTGCACCTAATCTTAAATTAGATGTTAAATACACAAAAGCTAAAATTGATGCGGGTGCTGATTATATTGTAACTCAAATGTTTTATGATAATACACAATATTTTGAGTATTTAAAAATGGTTAAAGATGCAGGTATAAATGCACCGGTAATTCCCGGATTAAAAATATTGTCATTAAAAAGTCATGTAAACACACTGCCAAAATCTTTCTATATAGATATCCCTGAAGAATTAGCAGGTGAAATTTTAGAAGCAAAGCCGGAACATGTTTTAGAAATTGGGGTGAATTGGGCTGCAAAGCAGGTTGAAGATTTGTTAGATAAAGGAGTGCCCGGCATTCACTTTTATATAATGCAAAATTCTAAACCAATCAAGATGCTTATGCAGAAATTAAAATTCTTTCAGGAGAAATTTTTTCTAACGGCGTAAAATGTTATTAAAGAGAAGTGATAAAAAGAAAAAAATCAACTGGGGTTTATCCGGGTTAGGCAAATTCTCGGAATCAGCTTTTATACCGGCTATTAATCTCATCAGAAAAGCCAAATTAGAATCTGTGTATAGTCACGATTTTAACAGAGCTAAAACTTTTGCTCAAAAGAACGGTGTTCCCGGCTTTTTTGATAATTTCGACCTGTTTTTGGCAAGCGACATTGATGCAGTTTATATTGCAAGTTCAAATCATGACCATTATGAACAAGTAATTAAAGCGGCTAACGCGGGTAAGCATATTTTGTGCGAAAAGCCCCTTGCTATTACGGCATTACAGGCAGAAGAAATGGTTGATACTTGTAGAAGAAACAATGTGAAATTAGGTGTGAACTATGTTTACAGGTTTCATCCGTTTGTTCAAAAAGCTGCCGAGCTTGTGAAACATCAAGTAATAGGTAAATTCTTGTTTATTCAAGCCAATTTTAACATAAATCATACTCCCGGAATTAATTTTAGGTTCGATAAAGATAAAGCAGGGGGCGGTGCTATTAGAGACCTTGGCACGCACATGATTGATTTATTCCGTTTTATTGGCGGTGAAATTGAGGAAATTAGAGGGCAACTTGACAATCTTGTTTATCATGTACAAGTTGAAGATTTCGCAATGGTAAATGTCAAATTTGTTAATGGCGGTTATGGTTTTTTTACTGTTGCTTATAACGCGAAAAAAGCTTTTAACGAAATTGAAATTACGGGGCACAAAGGCAGCCTAAAAATTAACAACCTGATTTCTCAAAGATTTTCATCCTCTAAAATGAGTATTATGATGGATGATGAGAGAACTAAAGCTTTCAGAAAAAGATCTAATAAGTTTCTTAGGCACCTTAAAGAAGTAAATAATTCAATCATTGACAACACTCCATTCCCCATTCCAGGTGAAGACGGTTTAGTGAACATGAGGTTAATGGAAGAGTTAGAAAAGAAATGCATCTTTTAGATGAGTTAGTTTTTTATACTCATTTACTCCACAATCAAGGTTTTGTTGCCGCTACCGACGGAAATGTTTCGGTTAGAACCGGAACTAATTCAGTTTTAATCACCCGTTCGGGAGTTCCGAAAAGAGAAGTTAAATACACTGATTTTATTGAGGTTGATTTCTCAGGAAGGGTATTAAAAGGAAGCGGCAAAATATCGACCGAACACAAACTCCATTTTCATATTTACCGGAATAGACCCGAAATAAAGTCTGTTTTTCACAGCCATCCGGTTAATATTACCGCAGCTTGTTCATCAAGGCTTAATTTGGATAGACCGTTTTTCCCTGAGATTATTTTAAGTATAGGAAGGTCTCCGCTTTGCAGATACGCAAATCCCTCAACAGATGATTTACATTTGAGTTTAGACCCGTTTATTAATTTTGCGAATGTCTTTTTACTTGAAAATCACGGGCTTGTTACAACCGGCGGCAGCGTAAAAGAAGCCTATTACAGAACAGAAAAGATGGAACACTATGCTAAAACTGTAGTTGCAGCTGTTCCGGCGGGCGGATTAAACGAAATACCCGGTGAGAAACTATCAGAACTTTATAATATTGCCGATTCAACCTACGGTATTAAACTACACCCTAAAAACAGATATTTGTAATGAAAAAAAATAGTGAAATTAATATAGTACTTCTTGCAGGCGGAGCCTCCGCAGAAAGACCTGTTTCAAAATCATCCTCTTTAGGGATGTACAATGCTCTTTTAGATGCAGGATATACTGTTTCAGTAATTGACCCGGCTTACGGTACAAATCAACCAAAGAAAGTTGAAGATTTTTTTGCCGAATCAGACTCTGCTCCAGTAAGTTCGCAAAATTACCTGAAGGCATTAGAACTTGAAATATTCGATAGAACCGATTTGGTTGTTTTGGGTCTGCACGGTAAATGGGGTGAAGACGGAACAATACAATCACTCCTTGAAATAAAAGGATTAAAGTACACAGGTTCGGGGGTTCTCTCTTGTGCCTTGGCTATGAATAAAGGTAAATCTAAAATTGTCTTTGCTGATAACGGAGTTTCAGTACCCGGCGGATTTAATGTTCTAAAAAAAGATTTTGATCTACACTCTGCAATTGAAAAAATTGAAGAGAGGTTTGGATATCCCGTAATAATCAAACCAAATGACGAAGGTTCTACATTCGGTTTAACTTTGTGCGAAAAAAGAGAACAGGTTGAAGAAGCGTTTAATGAATCTTTTCAATTTACAAATAACACCTTAGTTGAAGAATTTATTGCAGGAAGGGAGCTAACAGTAGGAGTTATTGATGGTTTAATTCTTCCCGTTCTTGAAATAAAACCGAAACACTTACTCTATGACTATGAGTGCAAATATACCAAGGGTATGAGTGAATATATTGTACCCGCCGAAATTGATACCTCTTTAACAGAATTAATACAAAAACAGACAGAATTAGCTTTTAATGCTATTGATTGCAAAGGTTATGCAAGAGTAGATTTCAGGTTATCGAATAACGGTACACCTTACTGTTTAGAAGTAAACAATCTACCCGGAATGACGCCAACCAGCTTATTGCCCAAAATGGCTGAAAAGGTGGGAATTTCTTATACCGAATTAGTTCAAAAAATTGTGAAGTTCTCACTCTAATGGGCAAACCGTTATTATTTTTCGTTTCTGTTTCCGTAATAATTTCTCTGATTTTACTCTTTTTAGTGCTTTTTTCTGATTCGGGTCAGCTCAAACTTTTAGAAACTGAGAAAGAAAAATCAGGACTCGAAAGAGATCTTAAGATTTTACAAGACGAAAATTTAAGATTGAAAGGGGAGATCGATTCTCTTAAAGCAGAAATAAACGCCAGAATCGAAAAGGTTGCGCGTGAAAATCACGGTATGAAAAGGAAAGACGAGAAAGTTATTAAAATTGAGGAAAAGTAGTTTGGAGGAAGTAAATTTAACCCCTCTAAGCCCTTTAGCTGAAAGAATGCGTCCTAAAAAGCTTTCTGATTTTTTTGGACAGGAGCATTTAACCTCTGAGGGAAAGCCTTTAAGAAATATTATTGAGAAGAATTGGATTGCTTCTTTTATTTTATGGGGTCCTCCGGGAAGCGGAAAAACTACGATAGCCAAAATTATTGCTTCTAAATCTAACGCTGATTTTTACCAATTAAATGCTGTTTCGTCAGGCGTAAAAGATATTAGAGAAATCACCTCAAAAGCAACTGAAAACCTTCAAAAAAATTTAAAAACACTATTATTTATCGATGAAATTCACCGGTTCAACAAGGCTCAGCAAGACGCTCTTCTCAGTGCTGTTGAATCGGGACTAATTTATTTAATAGGAGCCACTACAGAAAATCCCTCTTTTGAAGTAATTCCTGCGCTCCGTTCCAGAATGCGAATTTATAAACTAAATGAGTTAATGGAAGAAGATATTTGGAAAATTCTTGTTGCAGCTACGCAAAATGATGTATTTCTTAAAGATTTTCAGTTCAATTTTGAAGATAATATCAGCGGTTTTATCTGGATGGTTTGTGGCGGAGATGCCAGAGCCGCGTTAAATATTGTTGAGATGATTGTTAACACCTCTAATACCAAAGAAATTTTAATTGATAAGAAGACAATTGAAAATGCGATTCAGAAGAAAAATATTATTTATGATAAAGACGGCGAAGAGCATTACAATCTCATTTCGGCATTTATCAAGAGTATCAGGGGAAGCAATCCCGATGCTGCGGTTTATTGGTTAGCCCGTATGATTGAAGGGGGCGAAGACCCGCTTTTTATTGCACGCAGAATGATAATATTAGCTTCGGAAGATATAGGTAATGCTAACCCAAATTGTTTATTACTTGCACAGGCAGTTTTTTCGGCAATTGAGAGAGTAGGAATGCCTGAAGGCAGAATACCGTTGGCACATTGTGCAATTTATTTAGCTTCATCGCCCAAAAGCAATGCGGCTTATATGGCTATAGAGAAGGCTTTAGAAGATGTTAGAAGATTACCGCAATATCAAGTCCCTCTCAAGTTACGGAACGCCGTAACTGGTTATATGAAGAAAGAGGGCTACGGAAAAGATTACCGTTACGCACACAGCTATGAAGGCAATTTTATCAAGGATACTTTTTTGCCCGAGGAGATTAAATCAAACCGTTATTACTTTCCCTCTGAAAACGGAAATGAAAAAGCAATTAAAGAATATCTTAACAAATTGTGGGGAGAATCTAAAAAATAGTTTGATTTATTTAGTTTCAAAAGCATAGTTTTATTATGAGTACCAAATTCTATTAAATCAAAAATAATATAAAATTCAGAGATGGAAGTTGCTCTCAAAATAGATTTGGTTTAAAATAAAAAAGGGCGGAATCACCGCCCTTAAACAATTATTCCTGATAAAGAGGCTCAATTAAGTGAGAGTATCTTTCTTCGATAACTTTTCTCTTTAACTTCATTGATGGGGTAATTTCGCCACCTTCAATTGTGAATGGTTTATCGATGAGTGCAAACTTACGAATGCGTTCATAATTAGCCAAACTTTTCTGAAACTTACCGAGTTCTTTATCAAATAAGTCTATGATCTCTTTAATACCAATAAGCTCTGATTGGTCAGCATATTTAATATTATGAGCGTCAGCATATTCTTTCACTGATTCAAAATCGGGAACAATGAGGGCGCTTAAAAACATTCTCTTATCTCCGATAAGAACAAACTGTTCAATAAATTTGCTTGAAAGGAACATATTCTCAATTGGAGTGGGAGCAACATATTTACCGCCTGAAGTTTTAAACAAGTGTTTAATTCTGTCGGTAATTCTTAGTCTGCCTTCCTCGTCAAATTCACCTTTATCACCTGTGTACAACCAACCGTCTTTAATAGTTTTTTCGGTTTCTTCAGGCATTTTAAAGTAACCCTTCATAATATTGGGTCCTTTAGCAATAATTTCACCCTCTTCGGTTAATCTAACTTCAACGCCGGGCAGCGGGAATCCTACTGTTCCGAATTTATAGTTGTTGAATCTGTTTGCAGTAATAACCGGCGAAGATTCAGTTAAACCATAGCCTTCAATAATAATAATACCTACAGCTTCAAAAAACTCACCGAGATCTTTAGAGAGTGCAGCACCGCCGGAGATAAAAAACCGCATATTACCGCCTGTTTTTTCTCTGATTTTTTTCAAAACAACAGCATCTGCAATTTTATGTTTTAGTTTAGTACCTAAAGATACCGAACCTGCTCTTTTTTCGTTTGCAAACTGTTTACCTACACCTAATGCCCAATGAAATATTTTTTGTTTTTTCTCGGGCTGAGCTTCAACATTTTTCATAACTTTTGAATAAATACGCTCAAAAAGACGGGGAACAGCCGTCATAATTGTGGGCTTAATTTCAAGCAAGTTTTGAGCCGTTGTTTCAATACTTTGAGCGAAAGCAAATTTACCGCCGGTAGCCAAACCTGTATAATAACCACCCATTCTTTCAAAAATATGGCAAAGCGGCAAAAATGAAAGGAAAGTATCTTTTTCTGTTAATTCAAATTCTTTCAAACATGCTTTTACATTAGACATAATGTTTTTGTGACTCAACATTACGCCCTTTTCAACACCTGTTGTGCCGGAAGTGTATATAATTGTACAAAGCGAATCTTCATCACAACTTTCAATAAGTTTATCGAACTCACCCGGGTGGCTTTCCCTGTATGTACTCCCCATTTCTTGAACATTCTTAAAGGAGTATATTTTATCCTCATTTGCGGGAGTGTCTTTTTCATTCATGACAATTACGAACTTGAGACTTGGGCACTCATGCATGACTTTTTTAACTTTATTAAGCTGCAATCCCGTTGATACTACAATCCCGACAGATTCGGAATTATTGAGAATATATTCTATTCTGTCAGCGGTGAGAGAGGGATAAAGAGGCACATCAATTGCACCTATACCAAGAATAGCAAAATCAGAGAAGATCCATTCGGGTCTGTTTTCAGCTATAATGGCAACTTTATCATCAGGTTTAACCCCTAAAGATAGCAAGCCGTAAGCGAGTTTTTCAATCTCTTCTTTGGCTTGATGATATGTGATATCCACATATTCTCTATCGGGTTTGTACTGCATCATTACGGCTGAAGAGTCTTTGCCATAATCGTACATTAGTACTTTGTACAGTTCGGGAACTGTGTTGAAGTTTGTTGAACTCATAATTTATTCCTTTGAAGTCAATTATGGTGATTGAGTTAGTTGATTATAATTTTTGTTTTATAGATATTTCCGTAACCGTCTTTAAAGACAATCTCTCCTTGTAAATTAGCCCAAGGATAAAATACGGGTATATTAAAATCTTTTGTAATATTAGAATAAGCTGAACCATCATAGGATGCTACAATAATATCGGAATTAATTGTTACTCTACCGTCGGTTTCTGTAATCATAAAGGTAAGGTAGTTATCATTTATCCAACAGGGATATTCACCGTTACGCAACTGATAAGTTTCGCCGGTGTTAAAATCTATTATTCTAATTCCTTCTCCGGCGGCATGAACGGCGACTTTAGTATGTGAAGGATTAAACTCAAAAAATAGAACATTACTGTTTTCAAAATAGTTTGAAATAGAATTAAAATTTTGAACTTCAAAAGCTCCGTTAATTTTTATAGAACTTCCGGATAAAACTACTCCTATATCGTCCGTATCTAAAGGCGGAAATTGTTTAACGGATTCTCCATCTGAAAAAATTACCGATTTCCCTGATTTAGAATAGAAAGGAATACCGGGGTCACTACTTTCGGAAAGAGTTTTTGTAGTAAAATTACTGTAGTCAATCTCAATAATTTTGCTTAACCCTGAATCAAAGTTTTTTGTGCGGGTTACAATTTTATTGCCGGCTTGATTTAGTTTAAACGACCAACCTGCCGAAAAATCAGAGTTTAACTCTTTGATTAGTGTGCCGTTACCGTCAAGAAGGAATAATCCTTTGTGCTTGTTACCTCCGGTAATGATATAATTACCGTCTTGCGTTATTTTAGGGATACCGCCATAAGTTACACCTTCGGGGTTAAGCCGTTCGGGCGGAGCAGTCAAGCTAATATTTTGAGAAAAAAGAGAACCACAAAAAAATAATAGTGTAATATTTAATAATTTTAACATATCTATTTCTTATTTCATTAATAGAATTTTTTGAACGGCAGAATATTTTTCAGACCTGATACTTATAATATATGTGCCTGAAGGGAAAGAATTTAGATTAACATCAAAAGTTTGGATGCCCGGGTCAAGGTTGCCGGAAAGTACTTTCATTATTTCTGTACCCAATATATCAAAAACTACAATATTAAAATAACCTTGTTCGGGAACATTAACTTGTAATTTTGTTGAAGGGTTAAACGGATTAGGATAAACAGCCGTTTTAAAGTCAATAGGTACTAAAGAATTAGTGATCACATCATCTTCAATGCCTGTCGGAATATCGAAGAAGTTTAACGCTCTCGTTATAACAGAATTTCTTTGTTCAAAATTTGACATGGTTTCAACACCGAAAGACAAATATACTAATTTACCGGGTGCACTACCTCCTATGAAAGTACCATCGAAAGCGATACCTGCGTATTGAGTTGCATTATATTGCAAAACCCGGAAACTACCGTTAAGGGTATCAATAACATCGGCGTAATCTTCGGGGTAAATTTGACCGAAAGTGATGTTTAATCCGTCGTAAAAATTACCCGGTACACCGTACGCAACAGCTGTGTTTGGTGTCGGATTATCTGCAACATAGCGTGCTTTTAAGAAGTTATTAAAGAAATCTTTATCTGTTGTAGTACCTCTATTGTCTAAATCCCAAGCAATTTCGGAACCTGTAACAAAAAGTTTACCGCCATTTCTCAGATATTCTTTTACTAAGGCTTGTTCTGCGTCGCTAAAAGTTTCATCAACAGTAGATTCATCGCCCAAATACCAAATAATAAAATCGTAAGCGTTTAATTGAGACGCCAAAGTTATAACGCTATTTGTAACAGTATTAAACCGTGCATTAGTTCTTGCAATAGCTTGTCCGTAAAATATTGAGAAATTATTGACAGGCGAAGTCCAGCTACCCGAGCCACCGAATCTATTAAATCCGTCAACAATTAAACCTCTTGTACCTGAACCGGATGCAATTGCACCGTAACCTTTCGAAAACAAATTACTTAAGCCTTGAGCGTTCATTGCTTTTAACCTTACATAGTATGGTTCACCGGGAGTTAACCCTGTAACAGTACCTGAAGTAGCATTCCCCGGAAATGATCTAAAATGTGTGCTTCCCCAATTTGAACCGTTTTGGGAAACATAAACATAAATAGAATCAACCGTACCTGCAGGTTTAACCCAAGTTAGATTGATTGCACCTTCGGAACCTGTAACTGATAAAATTTTAACATCACCTACTTGATCAGCGGTTGAAACCGTTAAATTTCTCTTGGTAATTGTTGAAGCGGTAAGTGTAATATTAGTAAAAGTTGTATCAATTGCGGAAGTAACTCTCACTGAATATGTACCGGGTGTAATAGAGTCAAATCTGAAAAAGCCATTTCCTAGTGAATCAACTGTATAGTGTTTATTTAAAGAAGGAATAGAAACTAAAACACCTTTTACGGGTCTTCCGCTTCCGGTATTATTTACAACACCTACTAATGTTGAATGGGTGGGGAGTGGCACATTATAATATTGAAGAAATGAATAAAACAAAGTTTGAGCTTCGGTTCTGAGGTAGTCAAGATTAGCTAAGCGAACTGCCTCATCAATATTGTCAAAAAATGAGCCCTCACTTAAAACTCCGGGCATTGCAAGGTCGTTTAGAACGCCGAGGTTATAACCAAGAAAACAGTAATCACCTCTGTTGTATCCGGCAGTAGTTTGTAAAACACTAAATAAACCTGCGGCTTGTAAACCACCCATCCTGTCTGCTTGATTAGGCCATTGTGGGTTACCGGTAGGGCAAGAAAGTGCGTTCAACTGTTCCCATAGTACTAATGAATAATTAGCTGCTCCGTTAAAAGCATTGTGGTGAACAGATTGGAAAAAGTCAACATTATTATTGTTAGCTACTGCTTCGCGCTCAGACAGTGAAAGACAGGGACCTAAGGAATCGTAATCGGCTCTGGTTGTAAAAATTGTTGCACCGGCTGATTGTAAATAGCCTTTCAAATAAGGCACAACTATGTGATTTACATAAGTCTCAAATCTTTTTGTTTCAGGCTCACAAGATGAAGGGCGTGGACTACCGTGCCCCGGGTCGAGGGCGAATTTTTTACCGCTCAATGTTTGTGAAAAAAGCGGTACACTCAGAATTATCAGTAAAATTAGTAGATTTTTAATCTTCATACACTCAGTTAAGTATAAAATTAACAAAGTAACAAAATAACGAATGAAGTTGAATTATAAAAGAAGAATCGGAATTCTAAACTCAATTTATTAGGCTTTTTTGGGCTAACGGTTCAGGCTTATAGGATTTTTAGGTGGCAAAAAATAATTTAACCACAGAGCTCACAGAGAGCACAGAGAATTTATTAGTAAAATTAAATTTAGTAATGCAAATAATTTCTATTCTATCAGATATCTGCCACAGCTCTCAAATTTATTTAAGTAGAGAGCACAGAGAAGCTCTTATTTTTTTATTGTTTGATTTACTGATATTCAATTGTATTCAATTGTGA
>JACSRR010000296.1 GCA_014879635.1 Ignavibacteriaceae bacterium
TTTAAATATAGTTCATTTTTAAATAAATTGTTGTCAGGTATCTCAAAAAGTTTTTCACCAATAAGTGAAAAAATTTCAACTTTTGTTTCATTTACTGCATTTTCAACTATAATGTTTAATTCTTCAGTGAATGGATTAGGGAAAACTTTAATTGAGTGCGTTTCTTGATTGTTAATTTTTTCATTAGGTACAGAAGAAATTTCTTGATTCCTGAAAAAATACACACCGCCTTTTACACTCCCGGAAAAGATATCTAAATCACCGTCTGAATCAATATCAACAAGAAAAGGGACGGATTCTGCACCATGGTTTATTCCTAAATCTAATGTATCAAGTATTGACCAAACCGGTGCTACATTATCTCCACTATTTTTAATTCTAATTAAATTGCCGTTTCTTGAACCTACAATCATATCATTTATACCGTCTGAATCAAAATCATTGATAAAAAGGGAAGAATTATCGCCAATATCTAAAGTTCCGAAAAAACTATCCTTTCTTTGAAAAGCATAATTATTTGGGTTGCCGGTGTTTTCGTAAAAGAAAAACCTACCGTTAAAAGCACCCGAAAAAAGATCTAAATCACCGTCACCGTCAAAATCAAATAAGAAAGGTCTTGCATACAAACCAACATCTATCTGAGTTGAATTAATATCTGAGATATAAACACCCTCGCTAAAAACAGGTGAAAAAACAGTACCCGTATTTGTGTAAAGTTTTATTCTACCGTCAAATTCTCCGACAAACAAATCAAAGTCACCGTCACCGTCTATATCACCAAAAGCAGGTGCTAATGAGAGTTCACCCGAAATCCCTGAAAAAATAGTACTTTCAATTGTAAATGCAGGGGAGAAGTTATTACCGGTATTTCTTAAAAAATAGATACTGCCTTCAGGGTTTTGACCATTCCCTAAAAATAAATCAAAATCACCGTCATTATCAATATCAACAAACACCGGCACACTTTGAATACCGGCATCAAAAGTGAATAAAAAATCGTCAGTAACTTTTCTAAAATCAGGGGAATTTATAGTGCCCAAATTCTCATAAAGAATAAGAGATTGTTTAACAGTTGGGTCATAAAGTACTGAAACAAACAAATCAAGTTTTCCGTTGCCGTTAATATCTGTAAGCCTTGGCATATTAAAGCCGCTTGTAATCAAACTATCACTATTTTGCGGGAATCTGTTTGTAGTAACCTCGTAAGCAGGGTCTGTTGGTGTACCGGTATTTTGTAAATAATAAAGACTCGGACTAAAAAAATCACCCCATAGCATATCCAAGTCACCGTCTGCATCTAAATCAGCAAATTCGATGGCACTTGCTCCGTGTCTTGGTCCATCTATTTTACTTGAATTTGTTTCCGGTTTAGAAGAAATAATTAGAATATCTAACCAAGTACTCGTTATAAATGAAAAGGAGAAATTTTGGGGAGTGCCGTTATTTTGGAAAAAACTCAAACTTCCGATAGAATTTCCGGTTATAAAGTCAAGGTCACCATCACCGTCAACATCAGCAAATACAGGGTTACTACCGCTTTCCGAAAAAATCATGTTTCCTTCAGAATCTAAAAGAATATCAATTTCTAACAGAAAGAAGGGATTAGCATGAGTTCCGGTATTTCGAAAAAAACTAATTAATGCATTCCCCCTGCCCGAAAAGCAATCAAAATCACCGTCATTATCAATATCACAAAAAAAGAACCAATCAATAAATTTTAATTCGCCAAAATTAAATGGTGAGGGAGTGAATAAAGGATTTGTTGGGCTCCCTGTATTTTTTAGATAACCAAATGAATTGTCACTGTTTAGATAGAATAAATCTTTATCTCCGTCATTATCGATATCTATGAATTGAAATTCAAGGTTATTAAAACCTCCGGCAAACGGGAAATTAAAATTGATACCGTTTTGATTTACATTTATTGTTGAAGGTTCAAAGGAATAAGATTGACCTAAAATAAATGCGGGGAACAGGAATACAAAGAGTTTTATCAAGTTAAATCGTATTTTTGTGTAAATAAATATACGAATCACCAATTATTTTATATGGTTCAATTTTAAATACTTCAAAGTCTTGTTTAAAGGTTTGAACAGATCTCTCAATCAGTAAGAAACCGTTTTCAGATAAAATATTGCCGTTCACAACCTTATTATAAACTTGATGAATATCAAATTCAAAAAATGGGGGATCTGCTAAAATTAAATCATACCTATTCAAATTTAGATTATTCAAATATCTGACAGCAGTATCTTTAAAAACTTTGCATTGATCTTCAACTTCTAAATTTTTAATGTTATTCCTTAAATTTTCGAGAGGGACAAAGTTTTTTTCGACAAAATGAATTTCCTTAGCTCCACGACTCAAGGCTTCAAAGCCTAAAGCACCTGAACCGGCATATATATCAAGTACTAAAGCCTCTTCAAAGTCAAAAAAATTTGACAGGGAATTAAAAATTGCACCCTTTACCTTTTCTGTTGTGGGTCTTGTTAAATTAGATTTTGGAGCAGAAATAAAACGACCACCATAAATACCCGAAATGATTCTAAGTTTCATAATATAGTTCACTCAAAGCAGCTCCGAGTGCCGGCAAAAAGAAATTTGTTTGATTCTGAGAATCGTCTAATTTATTTGAATCAATATAGCTGCTAATTAGCGGAATTTCAGAATTAATGATTCTGATTCCAATTTTTTTCTCCAAACTTGTTGCCGTATTAGGTGAAAGTTCATCAGCAAAAAATACGGCTCCTTTAAAAACATCCCTTTTTAATAAACCTGAATGTTGAAGAAAAATCGATTTCTCAATTATTACCGGAATATTTTCAATATTAATATTATACCAACACGAGTTAAAAATCAAATTTGAATCAGAGAATATATTGATTGAAAGAGTTTTTTGCGAATAGAAAAGGCTTAAGATTATTCCTGTACCGTGCGAGGTACCAAAAAATTTAACCAAATCAAAAGATCTGTGAGCCGGCAGCATCTTATTTAATTTAATGTTATTATTGCCGGCAAATACTTTGATTATTTCGGAAAGTTTGTTCTCAATAAAGTAAATATATGCTATGGGATAATTATATAAGAAAGAAGAGGGGATTTCATCAAAATTAACAGTGATTCCGTTTGGGTTAATACCCGGATTGAGCATTGAAATCTCCCAAAGATATTGAGAATAAAGTTCTTCCTTATCTAAAAGAGAGTGGTATGGTAAAACTAATGTTTTAAATGAAGTGGGTGAAATAGCGAAATTACATCCCCTTACATCTAAATTCATCGAAATTTTAAGGTCATTAAATGTCTTTTGAACCTGTTCTAAAATTTGCAGAGGTTTATGAGTAGAAAGGTTTAGTTCGAAATCAAAAAATGATTGACCGGTTCCTAAAATGGAATAGGGGGCACTTCTATCTAAAACAGTGAGAACTAATTTTTTAGAAGTAATATAAAACCCGGATACATCAGTACCCGGGTTTTCGAAATTCGGCAATTAACTACTCCCAAGAAGCAGTATTTTTAAGAGCGTCGTTCTTAAGATCACCAACGGAACCATAACCCGAAGGGTCTTCAATCAAATATTTAGTACCTATCAACTTTGTACTATCAATTTTAACAACTTTACCAAATTGATTAATAGTTGTATCTGCGGTATGGGTAGTATCAATACTTAACATATAAAGCTGGTGTACTTTAGTTGAAAAGCGGATACTATCAAAATTTACTTCACCGGTAGATAATTTTTTAAATATTGAATAAGGTTTTCCTGTAACGGGATTATTTTTTGTGAGTAAACTATCAACAAGCTTGGATGTCTTTAAGAAAGTAATCAAAGAATCCATATTATTGGTATATTTACCGTTAGTTTGACTATAAAGATTCATAGCCTCTCTAAGGTTTAACATACGCAAACGGCTCTCATTTTTCCAATAATTCTCTTGAGCAACAATAGCCTGAGGATCAATTACAGCAACTTTAATTAGAATTGCTACAAGTCCGGCAATAACCACATACAGCCCGGCATGTATATACCAAGGGTCGTATTTTTTCTCCATTTGTCCTCCTAATGGTCAAATAATTTAGTTCAAATGCAATATTCAAATATAAATATATTCTTTAATTTTATTAAACTTTACTTCGCCAATTCCTTTAACTTTTTTTAAATCTTCAACATTTTTAAAGTTTCCGTGAAGATTTCTGAAGTTAATTATAGCTTCGGCAATTTTTGGACCTATACCGGGCAGTTTTTCAAGCTCGGAAAGTGAAGCAGAGTTAACATTTATATACAGCTTAGTTTGTTCAGTTGACTTATTTTCTTCATCATTTTTATTGGTTTCAATTTTCCCGAATAAAAAATTT